>NZ_JBFYGN010000015.1:0-105934 GCF_041079535.1 Comamonas guangdongensis
AATCGCTGATTAAACAACGACGGAGGCAGAAATATGCAAGGTCAACGGTTGACTTGCCGGAAAGTCCCTGTAGACCCTTTGCAGTCACTCAAGGAGCTACTTCAGCGAGTTTTCAAGCTTCGGAAGCATTCAAAACAGAGAGATACAAGCAGCGCTGATGCAGCACCTGCCGCAGTCATGCTTAAACCAGCCTCGTCAAGCTCTCCAGTGCTTATTGGAACCAGGCTTGCAACTATGAGTCCTGTTAGGCTAGTTGCACCAACAATGATAAGAAAAGACCAATTTCGACGTACCCCCACGAGGTAGCAGGCACTAGCTGCCGCCGCTGGCAAGAGTCCTAAAAAATAGCTGTTAATTACGTAAATACTTAACAATTTCTGGGCACCACGCCATGCTTGTGGGTCGAATGCTCCACTCATAAGCAAATCGATTCCCAAGGTTAAAAACCAAAAAACAAATGCACCCAGCGGCGGGCCTAAAACTAGAAATGTTGGAACAACGGTAAAGCCATTAGTGCGCATAAAAATGAAAATTGCAGAGTTGTTTCGTTGACATCCTATAGGAGTGACGTTTTATATAAAAATAGCACTTTGATGACTGCTTTTGGCCGAATTCCGTCGCTCAAGCCGCCGGCGCCTTCATCCACAAGCCCCCACATAGCCGCAGGCCGTGCAGAACGAGCAGCCATCTTTTTTGATCATGGCATGGGCGCCGCACTCCGGGCATTTGCTGCCGACGGTCGCCTCGGGCGGGGCCGCCGGGCTGGCCGCGGTGCTGGGCGCGGGCTGGGGCTGGCCGCGGTTGGCGATGATGCTCTGTATGGCAAAGGCCAGCAGCGCCACCTCGCTGTCATGCCATAGCGGGATGCGACTGCCGTCCTCGCGTGCCTTGTAGCCATAGCGCACGGGGCCGCGGTCCCAGGCGACCTTGCGCAGATCGGCCAGGGCCTTGTCGAGAAAGCCGCCGCGCGCGGCCAGGCTCAGGCTGCGCATGGTGGCCGTGATCCATTGCTGGCTCTCGCCGGTCTGGCCCACGGGCATGAAAAACTCGATGGGACGCTCCACGCCATTGACGACCATGAAGCTCACCACCAGATACAGGCGCCTGGCGCCATCGTGGGTGAAGTACTCGATCTTGTCGACCACGGCATTCAGCGGCCCTTCGGGGCGGCGCTCGATCACGGCATTCATGGCCGGATGCGGGGCCGGCTGCGCCGCCTCCGTTGACAGCACGGCGCCCAGGGTGTCGTTGGGCCGATAGGTGGCGCAGCCCTTGAGGCCGGCTTCCCAGCATTCCATGTAGAGATGCTTGAAATCCTCGAACGGATAGTCGGCCGGGATGTTGACGGTCTTGGAGATCGAGGTGTCTATATAGGGCTGGACGCGGCGCATCATGGCTACATGCTCGGAGGCGCTGAGCTCCAGCGCGCTCACGAAGCAGTCGGGCAGCGCTGCATCGGCGCCGTGCAGGGCGCGGTACAGGCGCCAGGCATGGTCTTCCACGGTATAGAGCTCGGTACCGCCGTCGGCCCTGCGCTTCTTGCGCGTATAGGTCCAGGAAAACGCCGGCTCTATGCCGTTGGAGGCATTGTCGGCAAAGGCCAGCGATACCGTGCCCGTGGGCGCGATGGACAGCAGATGGCTGTTGCGCAGGCCGTGCTTCTTGATGGCCGCGCGGATTTCCTTGGGCAGCCGTCTGGCGAAGCCGCTTTGCAGATACTGCTTGGCGTTGAACAGCGGAAAGACGCCTTTTTCCTTTGCCAGCTCCACCGAGGCCAGATAGGCCGCGTCGCGCATGGCTTGCGCAATGGCTTCGGCCTGAGCCAGGCCCTCGGCGCTCGCATAGTGCAGGCCCAGCAGGATCAGTGCGTCGCCCAGGCCCGTGAACCCCAGGCCTATGCGGCGCTTTTGCTGGGCTTCGCGCTGCTGCTCGGGCAGGGGCCAGACCGTGGCGTCCAGCACATTGTCCAGCATGCGGACCTGGGTCGCGACCGCGGTGCGGAAGCTCTCGAGATCGAAATACGCCTTGCTGCTGAACGGCCTGCGCACAAAGCGCGTGAGGATGATGGGCCCGAGATCGCAGCAGCCATAGGGCGGCAGCGGCTGCTCGCCGCAGGGGTTGGTGGCGGCGATCTGCTCGGCATACCAGAGGTTGTTGTCGGCGTTGATATTGTCCAGAAACAGGATGCCGGGCTCGGCAAAGTCGTAGGCCGAGCGCATGATGGTCTCCCACAGCGCGCGCGCCTGGACGCTCTGGTACACCCAGAGGCCGTCGTCGCGCCGGTGGGCGCCGGCCTCGATCTGACTATCGCTGGGCGCGGCCGCATGGACCAGATCCCAGGGGCCATCGTCCCTGACGGCCTGCATGAAGATGCTGCTGACGCCGACCGAGACATTGAAATTGTTCCAGCGGCCCTTCTGGCGCTTGGCGGTGATGAACTCCTGCACATCGGGATGATCTATGCGCAGCACGCCCATTTGCGCGCCGCGCCGCGCGCCCGCAGACTCCACCGTGGTGCAGGAGGCATCGAACACGTCGATGAAGGAGCAGGGGCCCGAGGCAAAGGAATTGGTGCCGCGCACGATCGCGCCCCTGGGCCGCAGATTGGAGAAGTCATAGCCCACGCCGCCGCCGCGGCGCATGGTCTCGGCGGCCTGCGACAGCGCGGTATAGATGCCGGGGTTGCCCTGGGCGTCAAAGCCGTTGGTCGCATCGGCCACGGGCTGGACAAAGCAGTTGATCAGCGTGGCCTTGGTCTGCAGCCCGGCCGCGGCCATGATGCGGCCCGCGCCTATGGCGCCGGCCCGCATATTGTCGAAAAACCTGGCTTCCCAGTGCTCGCGCAGCGCCTCCTTTTCGACGGCGGCCAGCGCCCTGGCCACGCGGCGGAACAGGTCTGGCTCGGACTGCTCGCCGGGCGCCAGGTATTTCTCGGCGAGCACATCCTGGCTGATGGCCTGGGGCGGCAGGATGGGGGCGGTGGTGGAGGGCATGGGTGTACCGGAGACAAGGAATGTCCTGTTGTACCCACGATGGCCGAAATAGCTGTGACGCAGCGCAACAAACACCTTGCGGCAGCCCGGGCGCTGCGCGAAGCTTGCGTGAGCTCAATCCCGGCGTGGCAACCTGAAAACATAGCTGCCAGCGCTTGTCTGGCAAGCGTTGGAACATGTTTGATGGCGGAGGCGCTTAGAGCTTCTTGACCAGCACCTGGCTCTTGCGGCTCCAGTTGTACTTGGCCTTGCGCGCCTCGGGCAGCCACTCGGGGTCCACGGGCTGGAAGCCGCGCTTGATGAACCAGTGCATGGTGCGCGTGGTCAGCACGAACAGGGTTTCGCAGCCCTGGGCGCGTGCGCGCTGCTCGATGCGCTTGAGCAGCTTCTCGCCGTCGCCCGTGCCCTGGCTCTTGGGGGAGACGGTCACGGCCGCCATCTCGGCGGTCTTGGCCTCGGGGTAGGGGTGCAGCGCCGCGCAGCCGAAGATCACGCCGTCGTGCTCGATCACCGTATAGCTGGCGATTTCGCGCTCGATCTCGGTGCGGTCGCGCTTGACCAGGGTGCCGTCGCGCTCGAAGGGTTCGATCAGTTGGATGATGCCGCCCACGTCGTCGATGGAGGCCTCGCGCAGCTCCTCGAGCTTTTCGTCGATGACCATGGTGCCTATGCCGTCGTGCACATAGATCTCCAGCAGCAGCGCGCCGTCGGTGGAGAAGGGCAGGATATGGCTGCGCTCCACGCCGTGCTCGCAGGCGCGCACGCAGTGCTGCAGATAAAAGCCCACATCCATGGGGCTCTGGGCCGGAGGCAGCTGGGCCAGCAGGCGGCGGGCCGCATCCACGGGCAGCTCGGTATCGATGGGATTGTCCTCGCCGTCGGCCTCCAGCGGCTTCATGCGGATGCCGGGGATCTCGGTCAAAAAAATCAGCTTGTCGGCCTTGAGCTCGGTGGCCACGCGCGTGGCCACCTCTTCCATGCTGAGGTTGAAGGCCTCGCCCGTGGGAGAGAAGCCGAAGGGCGAGATCAGCACCATGGCTTCGGAATCCAGGGCGCGGCGTATGCCTTCCACGTCCACCTTGCGCACCAGGCCCGAGTGCTTGAAGTCCACGCCATCGACGATGCCCACGGGACGGGCCGTGAGGAAGTTGCCCGAGATCACGCGCACGCGCGCGCCTGCCATGGGGGTGTTGGGCAGGCCCTGGCTGAAGGCGGCCTCGATCTCGTAGCGCAGCTGGCCCGCGGCTTCCTGGGCGCAATCGAGAGCGATGGAGTCGGTGACACGCACGCCGTTGTAGTAGCGCGGCTCCTGGCCCTTGAGGCGCAGCTGCTCGTTGACCTGGGGACGGAAGCCGTGCACCAGCACGATCTTCACGCCCATGGCCTGGATCAGGGCCAGGTCCTGCACGATGGAGCTGAGCTTGCCGGCAGCGATGGCTTCACCCGTCAGACCCACCACGAAAGTCTGATGTCGGAACTTGTGGATATAGGGCGCCACAGACCGGAACCAGGGAACAAAGGTGAAGTTGAAAACGGTGGACATGGGTGATAGGTGAGAGCCCCGCAAGGGCTGGCTGCTCCCGGGCGCTGCCATGGGCGAGCGGCCGGACTGGAAAAAAAGCCCGCAAACAGGGCAGGCGGGCAAGCAGGCCATAGTTTAGCGGCTGCATCCCATGTCCATGGTGGAAAAAGGCAACGACCCGTGGGCCGGCGCGGGCAGCCCCTATGGGCGTGGCTAGAATCCAAAGTCGAAACGGGGCCGTCGCCTTGCCGGCTGCGGCCGCGCAGCGGAGGCCCCCGGGGCGTCCCGCCTCAGACTTTTCCCCCGACTACCTATAAGCGCTTGTTTCCATTCATGCATTCCAGCTGCTTTCCCCTGGCGCTGAGCCTGCTGGCCGGGGCCACGCTGCCCGCCCTGGCCCAGTCGCCGGCCACCGCCACTGCGCTGAGCTTCGAGCAGGCCCGCGCGGCCTTGATGGAGCGCTCGGAGCAGCTGGCCGCCTCGGCCAAGGCCGTGGACAGCGCCCGCCTGCGCCGCGAAGGCATGCAGGGCCTGGGCGGTCCCTCGGTGGCCATCACCGGCATCGGCTATCGCTATTCGGCCAATGTCGACCTGGACCTCGACCCCGCGCGCCGTGCGTTGGGCAACAGCATCTCCTATCTGCCGCCGCAGCTGGGCGGCGCCGTGGCGCAGCTGCCCAGCCTGCCGGCCAATTACGACCTGCAGCGCCAGAGCAATGTGGCATCGGCCAGCCTGTCGGCCGTGTGGCCGGTGTATATGGGCGGTCTCGGCGATGCCGTGCGCGGCGAACTCGATGCCATGACCGACGAGGCCCTTGCCGATGCCGCGACCAGTGCCGGCCAGCTGCACACCTTGCTGGTGCAGCGCTATTTCGGCACCCAGCTGGCCGAGCGCGCCGCGACCCTGCGCCACCGCGCGCTGGAGGGCGTGCGCGCCCATGACGACGCGGCCCAGCACATGCTCAAGGCCGGCGTGATCGCCCAGGTCGAGCGGCTGCAGGCCAGCGCGGCCCTGGCCGACGCCCAACAGCAGGCGCGCAAGGCCGACGACGATGCGCGCCTGGCGCGCAGCGCCCTGTTGCGTACGGTGCATGTCGCGAATGGGGTGGGCGGCGTGCGCCCCAGCTCCCCCTTGTTTGTCAGCAGCGAGGCCTTGCCGCCGCTGCAGCAGTTTCTGGATGCGGCCCAGAGCCGCCACCCGGGCCTGAGCAAGGTGGCGGCCAAGCGCCGCCAAGCCGAGTCGCTGCACGATGCCACCGAGGCGCTGCGCAAGCCCCAGGTGCTGGCTTTTGGCATGCGCGAGGGCAACACCTCGGGCAAGCCCAACTGGGTGGCCGGCGTGGCCGTGCGCTGGACGCTGTGGGACAGCATAGACCGCGACAAGCTTTCGGCCGCGGGCCAGCGCAAGGTGGAGCAGGCCGAGCTCACCGATGCCCAGGTGCGCTCCGATATCGCGCTGCTGGTGGAGAAGAACTGGCTGGCCGTGGAGCAGTCCCGCATCCTGTATCTGTCGGGCCAGGCCCAGGAGGATCTGGCGCGCGAGCTGCTGCGGCTGCGCAAGGCCGGCCTTAAGGAGGGCACGAGCACCGCGCTGGAGCTGATCGACGCCCAGCTCAACCTGGCCAAGGTGCAGACCGAACGCGCCGCCGCCGCCAACCAGTATGTGCAGGCCCTGGCCGCCTTGCTTGAAAGCACGGGACAGACCGACGACTTCACCCGCTACATGGCCCGTGCCGATATCCAGATCAAGGCAGACGCCCCATGAATACACCCGTACCGACCCCACCGCTTTCCAGTCCCAGCCCCGAGGCGCCCAGGCAGGCCGGGCGCCGTCCGCCCGTGGTGGCGCTGATCGTCGTGGCCGCGGTGCTGATCTTCATTGTCTGGGGCTTCTGGCGCGCGGCCAAGCCCGCGGCCCCATATTTCCAGGGCCAGATGGAGGCGCGCGAGGCCGACATCGCGCCCAAGGTCACGGCCCGCATCTCCAAGGTGCATGTGAGCGAGGGGCAGATCATCCAGCCCGGCGATCTGCTGGTGGAAATGGACAGCCCCGAGGTGCAGGCCAAGCTGGCCCAGGCCCAGGCGGCCCGCGATGCGGCCCAGGCCGTGGCCGCCAAGGCCAGCAATGGTGCCCGCCCTGAGGAGGTGCAGATGGCCCGCCTGAGCTGGCAGCGCGCCCAGGCAGCGGCCGAGCTGGCCAAGACCTCGTACGAGCGCGTGCAGAGCCTGTTCAATCAAGGCCTGGTTTCGGCCCAGAAACGCGACGAGGCCCAGACCAACTGGCGCGCCTCGGATGCCCAGGCCAGGGCCGCCAGGGCCCAGTTCGACATGGCGGCCAGTGGTGTACGCGTGGAGGACAAGACGGCCGCCGCCGCCCAGGCGCGCCAGGTCGATGGCGTGGTGGCCGAGGTCAAGGCCGCCGAAGCCGAGACCCAGCTGCGCAGCCCCGTGGGCGGCGAGGTAGCGAATGTGCTGGCCAAGCAGGGCGAGCTCTCGCCCCAGGGCGTTTCGGTGGTCACCGTGGTGGACCTGAGCGATCAGTGGCTGGTGCTCAATGTGCGCGAGGACCAGCTGCAGCGCTTTGCCGTGAAGAGCCGCTTCACGGGCCGGCTGCCGGCGCTGGACAACCGCCAGGCCGAGTTCGAGGTGTTCTTCCTCGGAGTGCTGCCCGATTTCGCCACCTGGCGCAGCACGCGCGGCAGCCAGGGCTTCGATGCGCGCACCTTTGAAGTGCGGGCCAGGCCGGCCAAGCCCATAGCAGGCGCGCGCCCCGGCATGAGCGTCATCGTCGAGGGTGGTGTCGGAGGGGGGACGTGAACGTCTTTGCTGCCAGCCTGCGCCGCGAATGGGGCCGGCTGCGGGCCAGCCCCTGGGACCGGGCCATGGTCAGCTGGGTGCCCATACTGGCCCTGGGCCTGATGTGCTGGATTTTCTCGGCCGGCCAGCCTTACCGGCTGCCTATCGCCGTCTGGAATGAAGACCATTCCTCGCTGTCGCGCCAGCTGTTGCGCATGCTGGAGGCCACGCCAGGGCTGGAAGTGCGCCAGGTGGTGCTTAACCGCGGCGAGGCCGCCGAGGCGCTGCAGCGCATGGACGTCTATGGCGTGGTGCACATACCGCCGGATCTGGCGCGCGACGTGAAGCATGGCGCGGGCGGTACCGTCACGCTGCTGCACAACGCGCAACTGGCCACCGCATCGAGCCTGCTGCAGCGCGATGTGCGGCAGGTAGTGGGCACGCTGTCGGCCGGCGTGGAAATGCAGGCCGCCGCCAAGCGCGGCTCGCCGCAGCAGGTGCTGCGCGTGCAGATGGAGCCCATCAAGACTCAGCTGGTGGCGCTGTTCAACGTCTCCACCAATTACGAGCAGTTCCTGGCCGCCGCGCTGGTGCCCGCGCTGATCCATATCCTGGCCATGACGGCCGGTGCCTGGTCCGTGGGCCGCGAGCTGCGCGAGCGCACCTTGGTTGAGTGGCTGAGCCCGGATGGACAGTCCGCGAGTCTGGCCAGAGTGGCGGCGGCCCTGCTGGGCAAGCTGCTGCTGCCGGCCCTGCTGCTCTGGGGCAGCGGCATGGCGGCTTTGCTGTATCTGGCGCAACTGCGTGGCTGGAGCGTGGCCGGCAGCATGGCCTGGATTGGCGTGGGCCTGGCGGCCCTGGTGGTGCTGAGCCTGGCCGCGGGCGCGGCGCTGGCGGGCGTCACGCTTTCGCTGCGCACGGCGCTGTCGGGCACGGGGCTGCTGTCGGCACCGGCGTTCGCGTTCAGCGGCGTGGGCTTTCCGCTGCTGGCCATGACGGGCAGCGCGCGCGGCTGGGCCCTGGCCATGCCGTACACGCATTACGCACGGCTGCAGATAGAGCAGTGGCAGATGGGCGCGCCCGTGGCCCAGACCCTGCCCGTGGTGAGCGGACTGCTGCTGGCGGCGCTGGTGCTGCTGGCGCTGGCCTCGGCCGGCCTGCTGCGCGGCCTGAGGCGGCCCGACAAATGGGGAGGGCGCTGAGCCATGGACGCTGACCTTGATCCCAGTGCCGGCTTTCTGCGCCTGTGGCTGGACAGCCTGGTGGCGATGCTGCGCGACAAGGGTGCGGTCCTGCTGCTGTTGGGGGCGCCCGCGCTCTACGGCTTTTTCTACCCCTGGTTCTACAGTTCCGAAGTGGTGCAGCGCGTGCCCGTGGCCGTGGTCGTGCAGGACAACTCGGGCCTGGCCCGGCAGATGTTGCGCTTTGCCCAGGCCAGCCCGCGCATCCATCCGCAGCTGGTCACGGCCGACGAGGGCGAAGCGCACGCGGCCGTGCTGCGCGGCGAGGTCATGGGCTATGCGCTGCTGCCGCGCGATCTCAAGCGCGATGTGCTGCGCCGCGCGAATGTGGTGATTCCGGTCTACGCCAACGGCGCCTATCCCTTGGTCAGCAAGCAGGTGCAATACGGTTTTGCCGAGGCTTTCGGCACCGTCTCGGCCGGCGTGGAGATCAAGCGTCTGCAGGCCGGTGGGCAGAGCGCGCCGCAGGCGGCCGTGAGCCGCTCGCCCGTGAACGCCCAGGCCGTGGCCCTGTTCAACCCCACCGAGGGCTATGGCAGCTTTGTGGTGGCGGCCGTGTCCGTGCTCATACTGCAGCAGACCCTGCTGATGGGCAGTGCGCTGCTGGTCGGCACCTGGCGCGAGCAGGGAGTGGACCGTACCGGAGCCCGGCAATGGCTGGCGCGGCTTTTGGCGCTGTGCGTGCCGGGCTGGCTGGCCGGGCTGTTCTATTTCGGCTGGATCTTCATCTGGCAGGACTTTCCGCATGGCGGCAACCCCTGGGGCGCGCTGGCGCTGCTGGCCTGCTTTGTGCCGGCCGTCGTGGGCTGCGCCTGCCTGCTGGGCTGGTGGCTGGCCGATCGCGAGCGGGCCTTGCAGGTAGTGTTGTTTTCCTCGATCCCGCTGGCTTTTCTGGGGGGCTTCACCTGGCCCGTCGAGGCTTTGCCCGAGCCGCTGCAGTGGCTGCGCTGGCTCTCGCCCAGCACGGCCGGGATACAGGCCTCGCTGCGCTACAACCAGCTGGGTGCGCCCCTGGTGGCGGCCCTGCCGCACCTGGCCTGGCTGGCCTGCATGGCACTGGCCAGCTGGCTGGCCGTGCTATGGCTGGGTGCTAGAGCGGAGGCAGGGCGGAAATAGGGGCGAAATCACCATTAGATCCGCTCTGGCCGAGCGCTGGCAGCTATGAATTTTATGCGGAAGCCAACTTCTGGCGGCGCGCCTGCAGGCCCAGCATCAGCAGCACCACGGCGACCAGGGGCAGCATGCCGTAGTTGATGCCGTTCCAGCCGGCCGTATGCAGCAGCTCGCCGGAGCCGAACGAGGCCACGGCCACGGTGCCGAACATCAGAAAGTCGTTGAAGGCCTGGACCTTGGCGCGCTCGGCCGGGCGGTAGCACTCGGCCAGCAGGGCCGTGGCGCCGATAAAGCCGAAGTTCCAGCCCACGCCCAGCAGGATCAGCGCGCCCCAGAAGTGCAGCAGCTCCAGGCCCAGCAGGGCCAGGCCGCCGGCCATGGCGATCATGATCAGCCCCAGGGCCGTGATGCGGCGCTTGCCGAAGCGCGCGATCAGGCGGCCCGTGACAAAGCTGGGCGCAAACATGGCCAGCACATGCCACTGTATGCCCAGCGCGGCCTCGCCCACGCTGTGGCCGCAGCCCACCATGGCCATGGGCGCCGCCGTCATCAGAAAAGCCATGAGGCCGTAGCTGACCACGCCGGCCGCGCAGGCCGTGACGAACTGGGGGCTGCGGATGATTTCACGCAAAGGCCGTGCGTCGCTGGCCGTGGCCGCATTCTTGGCCAGGGGCGGAGGCAGGCGCAGGCCCATGAGCAGGGGCAGGGCCAGCAGGGCCAGAGCCGCCTGGCTGTAGAAGCTGCCCGCAAACGGCGTGGCGGGCAGGGCGTCGCGGGTCCAGATCACCACCTGCGGGCCTATGATGGCCGCGATCAGGCCGCCGACCATGACCCGGGAGATGGCCTTGGCCTGCAGCGCAGGCTCGCCGACGATGTCGATGGCCGCAAAGCGGTAGCTCTGTACGCAGGCCGCATAAAAGCCCGCCAAGGCTGTGCCTATGCAAAACGTCACGAAGTCGGAGTGGGCGATGCCCTGGGCCGCGATCACGCCGGACAGCACGCCCAGCAGCGCACCCAGCACATAGGCCTGGCGCCGGCCCAGGCGGTTCATGAGCCAGGCCGCGGGCAGGGTGGACAGGGCCAGGCCCAGCTGGTAGATGCTGACCGGCAGCGTGGACGCCGTGGGATTGCTGGACAGCTGCTGGCCGACCAGGCCGCCCAGCGAGATGATGATGGGCGGCGAGGCCCCTCCCAGGGACTGGGCTGCGACCAGCAGACCCATATTGCGGCGTGTGTTGTTATCTGTATGCATGGAAGTCGCCCAAAGCCCTTGCCCGCGGCAAGATGGCGGAATTCTGCCGCAGCCACATTGGCGTTGCATTAAGAGCGGTTGCTGAAGCGGGCCACGCTCTGCGGCCCGCTTCGCTGCGCGATCCGGGCGATGCTGCACCGGACCCAGGGGGGCTGCGGTACCTCAGCCCAGGCCTATGCAGTGCCGGCCGCCGGGTTTTATCTGAGCCGGTGCCCGCATGCGCTGCAGAAGCTGTCGTCCGCAGCGATGGCCGCATGGCAGGCCGGGCAGCTGGGCGGGGCAGATGTCTGACCGGTTTTTTGCGTGGCTTCGGCCGGCTCCTGCGGCTCGGTCGCCGTGGCAGCGGCCTGGACCCTGGCGGCATGTTCCTGGGCCGCCTGCTTGGCGCGCTCGGCCGCGGCCATGGTGCGCTCCCTGACCTCCTCGGCCTTCTGGCGCACGTCGCCGAGCAGATCGTCGAGAGCTTCTTCGGCGGCGCCCGGGTCCACGCTTTCGCGGGCCTGGAGATAGATGAGGTTCATGCCCATGATCATGACCTGGGTGAGCAGCGCGCCGACCACGCAGTACAGCACGCCAAGTCCCGCCACCAGGCCCATGCCCGCGCCATTGCCCATGAACATGGCCATGGGGCCGTAGACGCCCATGCCGCCGCCCGCGCTGCCCGTGATGTTGAGCGCCATGGCCGTCAGCGAGAAGGTGGCGGGCACGAAGCCCGCAAACAGCATCACGCAGATCAGCGAGAGGATGACGTAGAGCACGACCTCCATCAGCACCACCTCGATCAGGCGGGCACGTGCGATGCTCAGCACATTGGCCAGCGCGGCCTTGACGGACAGGCCGCTCCACAGGGCCGGCGCCATCAGGGGGCCGACCACCCCGATCAGGCAGATCAGAATGGCCGCGGCCACCAGCACCAGCACCGGGTGGGCGACAAAGGCCAGCAGGGCCCCGATCACGGGAATCTTGCAGACGAAATAGACCAGGGCCGCCACGACCATATAGGCCAGGGCTGTCAAAAAGATCACCAGCGCAAAGAGCAGAAACCTGGGCAGGCACAGCAGGCCTGCGGACGCGGCGGCGGCAAACGAGCGCACGGGCTCGTTCCTGGCCTTGTCCATGAGCATGATGCCCACGCCCGACGAGCCGCCCAGCAGCACCACCAGGGCGGCCAGCATCACGACCAGCCCCAGCAGCCCGCTGGTGCGCAGCGCCAGCAACTGGCCCACGAACATGATGGCCGCGGTGGCGAGCAGCGTGAGGAAACCCATGAGCAGCGGACGCCACTGCGTCAGCCCCTCAGCGGCCCGTGCCAGGGTGGCGAAGCGTATTTCTCCCAATGCTTGAACTTGTCTCATGTCCCGTCCTGTCGTAGAAGTGATCGGTATACCAAGGGCCCGGAGGCCGGCATGGCGGGGTATGGAAAAGAAGCCGCGCTTCAGAGCTTGCCGCGGATCTCGCCGGCTTCTATGGTGTAGCGCTCCAGCCCCGCGGGCAAAGCGGGGTCGACCCTCTTGATGACCGTCACCGGCTTGCCGCCCTGGCTATAGGTGGTGCCGGTGCTGGTGTTGACGCGTTCGGCCCTGACGTCGGCATCGGATTGCTCGACCACGATGCTGGATGAGCCGCGGTTGTCGGCCAAGGTGTTGGCCAGGCCCTTGAGCGTGTCCATGGCCTGGGTGTATTCGCTGCGGCCCTTGGCGGCCAGCGGCATTTCCACGCTCAGCGAGGAGAAGACCGTCATGCTGCGGGCACCGCCGCTTTGTCCGTCGGTAATCCGGATCGGAGCGGTTTTCACGGGGCCGGCAACGGCGCGCTGCCCGGCGGGCAGGCCACGCATGGCCTGTACCGCGCGGCCCTGGGACTGGCGCGCCTGCTGGGTTTCCTGGTTCAACGCGGCCTGCAGGCGCGCAAAGCGCTCGGCCTGGGAGCCGCCCGTCTGGGCCGGGCCGCCGCAGTCGCCGGCACTGCCGACATGGGACAGCATGCAGCTCAAGGAGTTCGATGCCTCCTGTATCGTGGCGCAGCCACTCATCAGCAGCGTGACGCAGGCGAGAAGAGAAAGTCGGGTGTGGTGCATGAGGCTCAATCCAGCAGGTCGTCCAGCGACGGGGGACCGTTTTTAGGTGCGGGCCGCGGTTTGGCGGCAGGCTTGGCTGCCGGCGCGGTGAAGGGCTCGGCGGTATTGCCTGCCGTGGCCGCCTGGGCGGGCTCGGGGGCAGGCATAGGTGCTGCGGCGGGCAGGGCCGTCGGCGCGGGGACGGCCTGAGGCACAGGGGCTGCAGCGTCGGCGGTCGAGGGAGCGGCCGTTGCGGCGGAGCCTGCCGCGGCCCCCGTTTGGGGGCCCACGAGCGCATCGGCCCTGGCCTTGTCCTGTGCCGAGAGCGCATCCTTGTCGGGCAGGGCGGCGTCGGTATGGGACTTGCTCAGGCCCGCCATGTTTCTGGCCATCATGGCGCCCGCCGCCACGGCCGCGATCACCAGAGCCAGTACCGCCCACTTGATCCAGCTGCGGTTGCCGGGCAGGGGCTCCCGAGGCAGGGCCGGCGGGTTGTGGTTGCGGGCTGGTCGCGGCGCCGCAGACTCGAGAAACGGCTCTATGCGGGGCGGCTCGGGCGCCGGCGCGGGCCTAGCGGCGGCGGCCACCGGGGCGAGCGAGGTGCCGCACTGCGGGCAGAACCTGGCCCGAGGCTGGCAGCTGGCATGGCATTGCGGGCAGCTGAGGCCGTCCTGGGCTGCGGCGGGCTCGGCCGGCGTTTGTGGGCAGCCGCAGCGATTACAGAATCTGGCCTGGGCGGTCAGCGCATTGCCGCATTGGGAACAATTCATTGTCTGCAGGAGAAATAGGAGTTGCGGGCGATGAGAAGTCTGTCGAATTCTGTGCCCATCTTAGCGGTGCAAGGTCCGCGCTCCTGAGTTCGCCAGCGACGGGCGACCTGCATCTGTTGCAAGTCGTACGGCGGCCGCCGGGGTCGGCGTCGGCCTTGAAAGAGACTGGCGGTATGGGGTGGTGCGCAGGCCCGGGCCTAGCGCCGCCACCAGCGGCCTAGCCACTCTTCGAGGAATTCGGCAGGAATCACCACTTCCTTGAGCAGCAGGCTCAGCAAAACCAGGCCTAACAACAGTGCTTTGCGCTTGAGCTCCATGCTCGTCTCCGGTACGGGTTTCGCAGCCAGTCTAGGCAGAGCGCATTTCATGAATGTGGCTGGCAGGTAAAGCCGGGTCAAAGTTTTGTGATGCTGGGCCGACATTAAGTCTTTCCTAAGTCTGGCAGGTGTCCAATGAAGACGCTGATACTGTTTGGCGTCAACGATGCGCTGCAAGGAGTTCGATCATGCAAGGTGATGCAATTCTTACAAGGGCCAGCCGGCGCTCCCTGTCCTGGGCCGCAGCTGCGGTACTGGGCGCTGCGGCTCTTGGCGGCTGCGTGGTGGCTCCCGTGGGGCCTGCTTACAGCAGCGGCTATTACGACGAGGGCGTGGTGACCGCCGATGTGGCGCCGCCCGCTCCTTACGTGGAGACCGTTCCCGTGGCTCCCTATCTGGGCGCGATCTGGATTGGCGGCTTCTGGGACTGGTCGGGCGGACGCCATGTCTGGCGGCCCGGCCACTATGAGCGGCCGCGTCCGGGCTTCAGCTATCGGCAGCCGGGCTGGACGCATGGTGCGGATGGCCGCTGGATGCTGCACCGCGGCGGCTGGGATCACGGCCGCCGCTGATGCGCCATAAGACCGTAAACACGTTCTGAGCGCAGATGAGCCAGGGCTGGGATAATCCCAGCCCTTATGTCTTTGCAGATCACCTTCCCCGAGCAACTTCCCGTATCCAGCCGCCGTGACGAGATCATGGAGGCCATGGACCGCCATCAGGTCATCATCGTCTGCGGCGAGACCGGCTCGGGCAAGACCACGCAGCTGCCCAAGATCGCGCTGGCGCTGGGCCGGGGCCGGGTCAACGCCCCAGAGGGGAGCAAGGGCCAGCTCATAGGCCATACCCAGCCGCGGCGGATCGCTGCCTCCAGCGTGGCCAAGCGCATTGCCGAGGAGCTCAAGACGCCGCTGGGCGAGGTCGTGGGCTACAAGGTGCGTTTCCAGGACACGCTGCAAAAAGGCGCCTCGGTCAAGCTGATGACGGACGGCATTCTGCTGGCCGAGACCCAGACCGATCCGCTGCTGCGCGCCTACGACACGCTGATCATCGACGAGGCCCACGAGCGCAGCCTGAACATCGATTTTCTGCTGGGCTATATCCGGCAGATCCTGCCCAAGCGTCCGGACCTCAAGGTGGTCGTGACCTCGGCCACCATCGATGCCGAGCGCTTTGCCAAGCATTTTGAAAGCAAGAACGGGCCGGCGCCGGTGATCATGGTCTCGGGCCGCACCTACCCGGTGGAGATGCGCTACAAGCCCTTCGAGGAAAAGAAGGACTTCGACCTCAACGATGCGATTGCCGATGGCGTGGACGAGCTCTGGGCCGGCGGCAGGGGCGGCGACATCCTGATCTTTCTGCCCGGCGAGCGCGAGATCCGCGAGGCGGCCGACCATCTGCGCAAGCATCTGCAGCATTCTCCGGTGCTGCGCAGCGCCGAGGTGCTGCCGCTGTTCTCGCGCCTGTCGCAGGCCGAGCAGGACCGCATCTTCGACGGCCATACGGGGCGGCGCATCGTCTTGGCCACCAACGTGGCCGAGACCTCGCTCACGGTGCCGGGCATACGCTATGTGATCGACGCCGGCACGGCGCGCGTGAAACGCTATTCCTTCCGTAGCAAGGTGGAGCAGCTGCTGGTCGAGCCCATCAGCCAGGCTGCGGCCAACCAGCGTGCGGGCCGCTGCGGCCGCGTGGCCAACGGCATCTGCATACGCCTGTACGACGAGGCCGATTTCAACAGCCGGCCCAGGTTCACCGATCCCGAAATCCTGCGTTCCTCGCTGGCCGGCGTGATCCTGCGCATGAAGTCGCTGGGCCTGGGCGATGTGGTGAACTTCCCCTTCCTCGAAGCGCCCTCGGGCCGTGCAATTGCCGACGGCTACCAGCTGCTGGCCGAGCTCGGCGCCGTGGACGACCACGGCCAGCTGCAGCCCATGGGCCGGGAGCTGGCGCGCCTGCCGCTGGACCCGCGCGTGGGCCGCATGATTCTGGAGGCCCGTTCGCGCGGCGCCGTGGCCGAGGTGCTGATCATCGCCTCGGCCCTGTCCGTGCAGGACGTGCGCGACCGGCCGCTCGAGGCCCAGCAGCAGGCCGATCAGGCCCATGCCAAGTTCGACGACGAAAAGAGCGAGTTCAGCGGCTATCTGCGGCTGTGGAAATGGCTGTCGGACGCCCGCGGCGGCAAGGTGGTGGCCAAGAGCCGCACCGAAATGGCGGCCCAGCACAGGCCTGCGGCCAAGCCCAGTGCGCGCAGCCAGGCCTTTCTGCCCGTGAGCCAGCGCAGCAGCGGCGCCCAGGCGGAAGGCACGGCCGAGGAGCGGCTGGCGCTGTTCAACCCCGCCGAGGCCGAGGAGGCCACGCACAAGATCAGCAACCGCCAGTGGGAGCAGCTGCTGCGCCAGAACTTCATCAACATCCGCCGCGTGCGCGAATGGCGCGACATCCATTCGCAGCTGCTCACCGTGGTCAAGGAGCAGAAATGGCTGCTCAACAAAGAGGCCGCGGGCTATGACGCAGTGCACCTGTCCATGCTGGCCGGCCTGCTGGGCAATGTGGGCTACAAGGGCGAGGAAAGCGAAGCCTATCTGGGCTCGCACGGCATCAAGTTCCACCCGCACCCGGGCGCTCACCTGTCCAAGAAGCCGGGCCGCTGGATCGTCGCGGCCGAGCAGGTCGAGACCTCGCGGCTCTACGGCCGCGGCATTGCGGCCATAGAGCCACAGTGGCTGGAGGAGGTCGGCGGCCATCTGCTCAAGAAGCAGCTGCTGGACCCGCACTGGAGCAAGAAGCAGGCCGATGTGATCGCGCTGGAGCGCGCCACGCTCTACGGCCTGGTGGTCTACAACGGCCGGCGCGTGAGCTACGGCCGCGTGGACCCGCACGGGGCGCGCAATCTCTTCATCCGCCAGGCGCTGGTGGAGGGCGAGTGGGAGACCAAGTGGCACTTCCTGCCCGCCAACCTCAAGATGGTGCGCAAGGTCGAGGAGCTGGAACACAAGAGCCGCCGCCAGGACGTGCTGGTGGACGACGAGCTGATCTTCGCCTTCTACGACCAGCAGCTGCCGCGCGATGTGTTCAGCGGCGCCACCTTCGACCAGTGGTTCCGCACGCAGAGCAAAGGCCATCCGGATCTGCTGCGCCTGTCGCGCGACGAACTGATGCGCCACGAGGCCGCGGGCATCACCACCGACAACTTCCCCAAGACCGTGAGGCTGGGCGGCGTGGACTGCACGGCAGCCTATCTGCACAGCCCCGGCGATGCACGCGACGGCATCACGGTCACGGTGCCGCTGTTCGTGCTCAACCAGGTATCGGAGGAGCGCGCCGAATGGCTGGTGCCGGGCATGCTCAAGGACAAGATCCAGGCCCTGCTCAAAAGCCTGCCCCAGCGCCCGCGCAGCCGCTTCGTGCCGCTGCCCGAGAGTGCCGCGCGGCTGGCCGAGCTGCTCACCACGCCAGAGCGCTGGGCCGAACAGACGAAACACAGCGGGCTGATCGATGTGCTGCTCAAGCAGGTGCGCGACGAGACCTCGCTCGATGTGAAGCGCGCGGACTTCAAGCTCGATATGCTCAGCCCGCATCTGTTCATGAACTTCCGCATCACGGACGAGCATGGCCGCCAGCTGGGCCAGGGCCGCAACCTGGGCGCGCTCAAGGCCGAGCTGGGCGCCAAGGCACGCGGTGCCTTCCAGGCGCTGGCCTCATTAAAGATAGCTGCTAGCGCAGAGCCGGAGAAGGATTCACTGCAGCAGAGCACCAAAGAGCAGAAGGGGCAGGCGCCGGCAGCTCCCAAAACCGCAGCGGACTCGACCGCTGCCGCGACCCAGAAGAACTCCGGAGCTGCCGCGGCCGATGCGCGCTACAAGGAGTGGAGCTTTGGTGAGCTGCCCGAGCTCATGGAGATCAAGAAGGGCAGCCAGACGCTGATCGGCTTTCCGGCGCTGATCGACCATGGCGAGACGGTAGGCATCGAGGTCTTCGACGAGCCCGAGGTGGCGGCCGCGCGCCACCGCGTGGGCCTGCGCCGCTTGTTCGCGCTGCAGATCCGCGATGCGCTCAAATACCTGGAAAAGAACATCCCCGAGCTGCAGAAAATGGCCGTGGCCTATATGCCGCTGGGCACGCAGGAGGAGCTGCGCGCCCAAATCATCGACGTGGCCATAGACCGCGCCTTCCTGCAGGAGCCGCTGCCCGCCAACGAGGCCGACTTCAAGCAGCGCGTGCAGGACGGCCGCGGGCGGCTGACCTTGATCGCCAACGAGGTGGCGCGCATGTCCGCGGTCATCCTGACCGAGTATGCGGCCGCCGCGCGCAAGATCAAGGACACGAAAAATGCGCCGGAAGCGACCAGGGATGCGGGCGAGCAGCTGCACAAGCTGATGCCCAAGAACTTCATCGCCGTGGCGCCCTGGGCGCAGCTCGGCCATTACGCGCGCTATCTCAAGGCCATCACCACGCGCCTGGACAAATACCGTGCCGACCCGGCGCGCGATGCGGCCAAGCTCAAGGAGTTGCAACCGCAGGAGCAGCGCTACTGGCGCCTGGTGGCCGAGCGCAAGGGCCAGATCGACGTGCGCATGCAGGAATACCGCTGGATGCTGGAGGAGCTGCGCGTGAGCTTCTTCGCCCAGGAGCTGCGCACGCCATATCCGGTGAGCGCCAAGCGTCTCGACAAGGTATGGTCGCAGCTGCAGCAGTGAGGCCGGAGGCGGCAGGGGTTTAGCGGCGTCCGGGACTGGCCTGTTGGCTCTGGCCCTGCAGCAGCGGATTCCTGGAAAACAGCTCGACCACCCAGTCCACAAAGGCCCGCACCTTGGCGCTGAGGTGGGAGTTGGGCGGGTAGACCACGTAAATCGGCAGCAGGGGGTGATGCCAGTCCTCCAGAATCCTGCGCAGCCGGCCGTTTTCGAGATGTTCCTGAATCTGGAAGCGGCTGGCCTGCCCTATGCCCTGGCCTGCGAGGATGGCGCTGATATAGGCGTTGCCCTCGTTCACACAGAGATGGGCGGGACTGGCGATCTCGATCACTGCGCCGTCCCGGTGGAACTCCAGCGGATAGCGCCGTGCCGAGACCGGCGAGAAATAGATCACGTTGCGGTGGCTGGACTCGAGCTCGCGCGGGTGCTGGGGAATTCCGTGGCGTTCCAGGTATTCGGGGGCGGCGACGGTGATGAACTCCAGATTGCCTATGCGCCGCGCCACCAGCGACTGGTCGGCCAGTTCGCCGCCGCGGATCACGCAATCCACGTTGTCGCTGATCAGGTCCACCGTGCGGTCGCTCACCCCCAGGTCGATCTGTATCTCGGGGTAGCGCGACTGGAACTCGGTCAGGTGGGGAATGATGAGCAGGCGTGCCACGGTCGTGCCCACATCCACGCGCAGCCGGCCGCGCGGCGTGGTGCGGGCCTGGCTCACGCTGGCCTCGAGGTCGTCGAAGTCGGCCAGCAGGCGCACGGCGCGGTCGTAGTAGGCTGCGCCGTCGGCGGTCACCGTGACGCGGCGCGTGGTGCGGTTGAGCAGCTTCACGCGCAGGCGCTCCTCGAGCGCCTGCACATTCTTGGTCACGCTGGCTTTGGGCATCTGCAGCGAATCGGCGGCCCGCGTGAAAGTGCCGGCTTCCACCACTCGCGCGAAAATACGCATGGCCTGAATCTGATCCATAGGATCTCCTTGTCCTCGTGAAATCCCGGACTCGCCGAGGATGCGGGATTCTCACACAGAGGTCTGGCCGTCATTGTTCGAGAATTGGAAACAGTGTGGGCGCGTTTGCGGGGTTTATGCCGTTGATGCCTGTCGCTACATTCCTATCCCATCACCCGGTGCCGTCCGGAAATTTCATGCCAAACACCAAAGCCATTCCATCGCTGTTGACCGCTCATACCGATGCCACGATCTCCGTGGCGGACGGCATGGAGGCCAGCGTGCGCATGTATGGCGGCAAGAAGCGCGGCGAAGTGTGCCCGCTGGTGGTGCATTTCCATGGCGGCGCCTTCGTGGCCGGCGATCTGGACAACGGTTGCACCGTGGGCAGCTCGCTGGCGGCGGCCGGGGCCTGCGTGGTGTCGGTGGCTTATCCGCTGGCGCCGCAGAATCCTTTTCCGCGCCCGCTGGAGCTGGGCTATGCGGTGCTGCAGTGGGCCTACAAGCAGCGCAGCAAACTGGCCGGCAAGGGCGCGCCGCTGTACCTGGCCGGCGAAGAGGCGGGCGCCAATCTGGCGGCCGGCGTGTGCCTGATGGCGCGCGACCAGCTGCAGCCGCCGCTGGCCGGGCAGATACTCATTTCGCCCATGCTGGACCCCTGCGCCGCCACGCCTTCGCAGCGTGCCGCGCAGGGCGAGTCCGTCGAGTGCAAGTGGGCTGCGGGATGGTGCCAATACCTGGGCGGCTCGCACGATGCCGAGCACCCCTATGCGGTGCCGGCGCGGGCGCGCCGCCTGGCCGGGCTTCCGCCGACCCTGATTGCGGTGGGCGAGTCCGATCCCATGCGCGATGAAGCGCTGAACTACGGTGCGCGCCTGGAAGCCGCGGGCCTGACCGTGTTCCAGCATGTATTCGCAGAAGCGGGCGAGTGGCCGCAGGCGCTGCTGGAGCAGCCGCCCGAGTCCTGCCCCTGTGCCGTGCAGTTGCAGCAGCGGCTGCGCAAGTTTTTCGAGATGACCCGATGTCGGCTTTGAGCTGACCCAGCCTCGCTGAGACCGCCGGCCTGATCCGGCCCCTAGGGGCCGGACGGAGCTCAGCTGCGCCTTTTTCTTTTCTCTCTCATTCGATTCCTGGCCCGAGCGCTGGAAGGGATGAGTCTTGCCTGCCGCTGGAAGCACTTTTACCGCTCTCAACCTTTGAACTAAAGACCTCGCCATGAACGACCATTCCAAACTCTCTATTCGTCGCCGGTGGGCCGCCGCCGGCGTTGCAGCGGCCGTGATCGCCACGACCGCCACCATGCTGGGCTTGCAGGCCTCGCATGCCGAGGCGCCCGCGCCGCAAGCTGCCGCGCCGGCCGTGCCGGTCTCGGTGGCCCAGGTCCTGCAGCAGGACGTGACGCTGTGGAACGAATTCTCCGGCCGCCTCGAGGCCGTGCAGCGCGTGGACGTGCGCCCGCGCGTCTCGGGGGCGGTGCAGGCCGTGCATTTCAAGGAGGGCGCACTGGTGAAGGCCGGCGACCCGCTGTTCACCGTGGATCCGGCCCCTTACACGGCGGAAGTCGACCGTGCCGAGGCGCAGGTCGTGGCCGCCCGGGCGCGCATGGCCTATACGCAAAGCGAATCCGAGCGCGCCGCGCGCCTGTGGGACGAGCGCGCGATCGCACAGAAGGAATATGACGAGCGCGTGAATGCCCAGCGCGAGGCCGATGCCAACCTGCGTGCTGCCCAGGCAGCACTGCAGACCGCCAGGCTGAACCTGGGCTACACGCAGGTGAAGGCGCCGGTCAACGGGCGCGTGGGCCGCATCGAGGTCACCGTCGGCAACCTGGTGAGCTCGGGTGCCGGGGCCCCGGTGCTGACCACCCTGGTGTCGGTGGACCCGATGTATGCCAGCTTCGATGTGGACGAGCAGATCGTGGCCAATGCCTTGCAGGGCCTGCAGGCCGCCAGCGAGGGACGCAGCACGCGCGCGCTGATCGAGACCATTCCCGTGCAGATGGGCGTGGGCACGGGCGACGGAACGCCCTATGCGGGCCATCTGCAGCTGATCGACAACCAGGTCGATGCGAAAAGCGGCACGGTGCGCGTGCGTGCGGTGTTCGGCAACGCCGACGGCACGCTCATGGCCGGGCAGTTCGCGCGCATCCGCATGGGTCAGCCGCAGAGCGCGCAGGCCGTGCTCATCACAGAGCGCGCCGTGGGCACGGACCAGAGCAAGAAGTTCGTGCTGGTGATCGGCGAGGGCAACAAGGCCGAGTACCGCGAGGTGCTGCTGGGCGCGCCGGTCGACGGCCTGCGCGTGGTCAGCTCCGGCCTCAAGGCCGGCGAGCGCATCGTCGTCAACGGGCTGCAGCGCGTGCGGCCGGGCGTGGTGGTCGCGCCGCAGGAGGTGCCCATGGACGCCAAGGCCGAGCTGGCCGACGGCCGCAGCGCCGCCAAGCAACCCGCGGCTTGAGAACCCTTAATCCCTTGATGCCATGAACCTTTCCAGATTTTTCATCGACCGCCCGATCTTCGCGGGCGTGCTGTCGGTGCTCATCTTTCTCGCGGGCCTGATCGCCATGCGGACGCTGCCGA
The DNA here is from genome assembly GCF_041079535.1 of Comamonas guangdongensis. Classification (NCBI taxonomy): domain Bacteria; kingdom Pseudomonadati; phylum Pseudomonadota; class Betaproteobacteria; order Burkholderiales; family Comamonadaceae; genus Comamonas; species Comamonas guangdongensis. The sequence goes on from NZ_JBFYGN010000015.1 coordinate 22,279, forward strand.
TCTCGGAGTACCCGGAGGTCGCTCCGCCCTCGGTGGTGGTGCGCGCGCAGTATCCGGGCGCCAGCCCCAAGGTGATCGCCGAAACCGTAGCCACGCCGCTGGAGGAATCCATCAACGGCGTGGAAGGCATGCTCTACATGGGCAGCCAGGCCACGACCGACGGCGTGATGACGCTCACCGTCACCTTCAAGCTCGGCACCGATCCCGACAAGGTCCAGCAAATGGTGCAGAACCGGGTTTCGCAGGCCGAGCCGCGCCTGCCCGAGGAAGTGCGCCGCCTGGGCGTGACCACGGTCAAGAGCGCGCCCGACCTGACCATGGTGGTGCACATGGTCTCGCCCAACGGCCGCTATGACATCGACTATCTGCGCAACTACGCGGTGCTCAATGTCAAGGACCGGCTGGCCCGCATTCCCGGCGTGGGACAGGTGCAGATCTTCGGCGGCGGCGACTATTCCATGCGCGCCTGGCTCGATCCGCAGAAGGTGGCGCAGCGCGGCCTGTCGGCCAGCGACGTGGTGGCGGCCATCCGCAAGCAGAACGTGCAGGCCGCGGCCGGCGTGGTGGGCGCCTCGCCCGGGCTGCCCGGCGTGGACACGCAGATGTCGATCAACGCCCAGGGGCGGCTCTCCAGCCCCGAGGAGTTCGGCGACATCATCGTCAAGACCGGTGCGGACGGTGCCGTCACCCGGCTGCGCGACATCGCGCGGCTGGAGCTGGGGGCGGCCGACTACTCGCTGCGCTCGCTGCTCAACAACGATCCGGCCGTGGGCATGGGCGTGTTCCAGGCGCCGGGCTCGAATGCGCTGGAGATTTCCGAGAACGTGCGCAAGACCATGGCCGAGCTGGCCAAGCACATGCCCGAGGGCGTGGAGTACCGCATTGCCTATGACCCCACGCAGTTCGTGCGCGCCTCCATCGAGTCGGTGATCCATACGCTGCTCGAAGCCATTGCGCTGGTGGTGATCGTGGTGATCCTGTTCCTGCAGACCTGGCGCGCCTCCATCATTCCGCTGCTGGCGGTGCCGGTGTCGGTGGTGGGGACCTTCGCGGTGCTGCACCTGCTGGGCTTCTCGATCAATGCGCTGTCGCTGTTCGGCCTGGTGCTGGCCATCGGCATCGTGGTGGACGACGCCATCGTGGTGGTGGAGAACGTGGAGCGCAACATCGCGGCCGGGCTCACGCCGCGCGAGGCCACCTACCGCGCCATGCGCGAAGTGTCGGGCCCCATCATCGCCATTGCGCTGGTGCTGGTGGCCGTGTTCGTGCCGCTGGCCTTCATCAGCGGCCTGACGGGGCAGTTCTACCGCCAGTTTGCGGTGACCATCGCCATCTCGACGGTGATCTCGGCCATCAACTCGCTGACGCTTTCGCCGGCGCTGAGCGCGCTGCTGCTCAAGGGCCACCATGAGCCCAAGGATGCCCTCACGCGCGGCATGGACCGCGTGCTGGGCGGCTTCTTCGGGCGCTTCAACGCGGTGTTCCAGCGCGGCTCCGAGGCCTATAGCGGCGGCGTGCGGCGCGTGATCGGGCACAAGGCCGGCATGCTGGTTGTCTACCTGGCCCTGGTGGGCGCGACCTGGAGCCTGTTCCACCTGGTGCCGGGCGGCTTCGTGCCCATGCAGGACAAGCAATACCTGGTCGGCTTTGCGCAGCTGCCCGACGGTGCGACGCTGGACCGCACCGACAGCGTGATCCATCGCATGGGCGAGATCGTCAAGAAGAACCCGAACGTGGAGGATGCGATCGCCTTCCCGGGCCTGTCGATCAACGGCTTCACCAACAGCTCCAACGCCGGCATCGTGTTCGTGATGCTCAAGCCCTTTGCCGAGCGCACGCGTGCGGACCAGAGCGGCGCGGCCGTGGCCGGGCAGCTGAACCAGGCCTTCGGCGAGATCCAGGATGCCTTCATTGCCATGTTCCCGCCGCCGCCGGTGGCCGGCCTGGGCACCACGGGCGGCTTCAAGCTGCAGATCGAGGACCGGGGCTCGCTAGGCTACGCCGGCATGGATGCCGCAGTGAAGGCCTTCATGGTCAAGGCCTACCAGACGCCCGAGCTGGCAGGCCTGTTCACGAGCTGGCAGGTCAATGTGCCGCAGCTCTATGCCGACATCGATCGCACCAAGGCGCGCCAGCTGGGCGTGCCGGTGACGGACATCTTCGAGACCTTGCAGATCTACCTCGGCAGCCTGTATGCGAACGACTTCAACGAGTTCGGCCGCACCTACAGCGTGCGCGTGCAGGCCGACGCGGCCTTCCGCGCGCGGCCCGAGGACGTGGGCCAGCTCAAGGTGCGCTCGATGACGGGCGAGATGGTGCCGCTGTCCGCGCTGATGAAGCTGGACCCCAGCTACGGTCCCGAGCGAACCATGCGCTACAACGGCTTTCTCGCGGCCGACGTGAACGGCGGCCCTGCACCCGGGTTCTCCTCGGGGCAGGCACGCGCGGCCGTCGAACGCATTGCCGCCGAGACGCTGCCGCCCGGCATAGGCTTCGAGTGGACGGAGCTGACCTATCAGGAAATCCTCGCGGGCAATTCGGCCGTGCTGGTGTTCCCCATCGCCATCCTGCTGGTGTTCCTGGTGCTGGCGGCGCAGTACGAAAGCCTCACGCTGCCCGTCGCCATCATCTTGATCGTGCCCATGGGCCTGCTGGCCGCGATGACCGGCGTGTGGCTCTCGCATGGCGACAACAACGTGTTCACGCAGATCGGGCTCATCGTGCTGGTGGGGCTGTCGGCCAAGAACGCGATCCTGATCGTCGAGTTCGCGCGCGAGCTGGAGTTCGCGGGACGCACGCCGGTACAGGCGGCCATCGAAGCCAGCCGACTGCGCCTGCGGCCCATCCTGATGACCTCGATGGCCTTCATCATGGGCGTGCTGCCGCTGGTGCTGTCCACGGGAGCCGGCTCCGAGATGCGCAGCGCCATGGGCGTGGCCGTGTTCAGCGGAATGATTGGCGTGACGGCCTTCGGCCTGTTCCTCACACCCGTGTTCTACGTGCTGTTGCGCCGCCTTGCCGGCAACCGGCCGCTGCAGCAGCACGGCAGTCATGTCGCGCCGATCAGCGAGTCCGGCCACGGTGCATCGGCCTTGCCCATGCCTGCTGCGCCGCGTGCCTACGAAGAATGAACCCAATTCGAGAATGGATTCCGATATGAACGCGATGCAACGCATTCGATCCCTGGCGCTGCCGCTGAGCGCGCTGATGGCGGCCCTGGTGCTGGCCGGCTGCGCGAGCGCGCCGCCCGCGGTGGCGGAGCATGCGGGCCTGGCCGTGCCCGCGAGCTTCAGCACCGGGAAGCAAGCTGCCGCTGGCTGGACGACGGCAGCTCCGGCCGAGGCCCAGCCGCGCGGCGCCTGGTGGCTGGCGTTTGCCGACCCCGAGCTCAGCGTCCTGGTGGAGCGCGCCGGCCAGGCCAACACCGATGTGCAGACCGCCGCCGCGCGCCTGGCCGAGGCGCGCGCTCTGCTGCGCTCGGCCGATGCGCAGCGCCAGCCGCAGATCGGTGCCTCGGGCGGCGCCCTGCGTCAGGCCGGGGCCAATACCGCCAACGGCATGCAGCCCGCAACCCTGGTCACGGCCGGTCTTAGCTTCTCGTACGAAGCTGATCTGTTCGGCCGGTTGTCGCGTGCCAGCGAGGCTGCGCGCGAAGACGCCCATGCACGTGAGGCCTTGCTGCAGAGCACGCGCCTCATGGTGCAGGCCGATGTGGCCCAGACCTATCTGCAGCTGCGCTCGCTGCAGACCGAGCACCAGCTGGTCGAGCAAAGCCTGACGGCCTACCGTGAGACTTTGACGCTGATCGAGAAGCGCTACCGGGGCGGCGATGCGGCGGAGCTGGATGTGGCGCGCATGCAGACCGAAGTTTCGGCCACCGAGGCCGAGGCGCTGGCACTGGAGCGCCAGCAGTCGGCCCTCACACATGCGCTGGCCGTGCTGGTGGGCGATGTCGCCACCGGCTTCACGCTGGCTTCAGCGTCGGGCGATGCGACGCTGCCCGTGATTCCGCCGGGCGTGCCCGCCACCGTGCTGGCGCGCCGTCCCGATGTTTCCGCGGCCCAGGCCTCGGTGCTCGCGGCCCAGGCACGCGTGGGCGTGGCCCAGGCCGCATGGTTCCCGGCCATCACGCTCACGGGCAATGGCGGCTATGCCTCGCCCGAGCTGGGCGACCTGTTCAAGTGGTCGGCGCGCTCCTGGGGAATCGGTGCGCTGCTGTCGCTGCCCATCTTCGACGGCGGCCAGCGCGCCGCGCAGGAGGAGGGCGCGCGCGCGCGTCTGGAGGCTGCCGTGGCGGCCCAGCGCGGCCAGGTGCTGGCAGCCTTCCGCGAGGTGGAGGATCAGCTCAGCGCTCTGCGCCTGCTCGCAGGCCAGGCCCAGGTGCTGGGGCAGGCCGTGCAATCGTCCGAGCGCGCCACCCACCTGTCGGACGTGCGTTACCGCAATGGCCTGGTCAGCCAGCTCGAGCTGCTGGACGCGCGCCGCAACGAGCTGCGCAACCGGCGTCAGGCCCTGCAGGTGCGCACCGCGCAGTACACCGCGACGGTGGCACTGATACGCGCGCTGGGCGGGGGCTGGGATCGCGCAGAGCAGTTGGCGAGCAGCCGCTGACGCAGGGCCCGCGAGGCCACAGGCGCCTCGACAGCGGGCCGCATTGATGCAGGTCAAGCCAAGGCCGACTCGTCTGGCGACGCAGCTACGAGTGGTGCTAGATTCATTGACGGTCCATGTGGATCGTCAATGAGTGCTTCATGAACATCACATTTCACGGTGCGGCGCAGTCGGTCACGGGCTCCTGCTTTCTGGTGGAGGCGCATGGCTGCCGCTTTCTGATCGACTGCGGCATGGCTCAGGGCGGGCGCGAGGCCGACGAGCACAACCAAAAAGCCTTTGCCTTCGATGCTGCGCGCATCGATTTCGTGGTGCTGACCCACGCCCATATCGATCACAGCGGCCTGTTGCCCAAGCTGGCGGCGCGGGGCTTCAAGGGTCCGATCTACACGACATCGGCCACCAGGGACCTGCTGGATGTGCTGCTCAAGGACAGTGCCCATATCCAGCAGATCGAAGCCGAGCGCTATGCCAAGCGCCACCACGATCGCAAGAGCGACAAGGACGCCTACCAGGCGCAGCCGCTGTACACCCTGGCCCATGTGGCAAGGGCCATGGAACTGGTCCAGGCCAAGCCCTATGGCAAGCAGTTCGAGCCCCATCCCTCGGTCAGGCTCTGCTTCCAGGACGCAGGGCATATTCTGGGCTCGGCGATCGCCGAGATCTGGCTGGCCGATGGCCAAGGCGGCACGAAAAAGCTGGTGGCCAGCGGCGACCTGGGCCAGCCCGGCCGCGTGATCCTGCGCGACCCGACACCGATAGCACAGGCCGATGTGCTGCTCATCGAGTCCACCTATGGCGACCGTCTGCACCGGAATACTGAGGACACGCTGGACGAGCTGGTAGAGGTCGTCACGCGCACCGTGCCCCATGGCAATGTGGTCATTCCGGCCTTTGCCGTGGGCCGCACCCAGGAGCTGCTCTATCACTTTGTGCAGCTGATCCAGCAGGGACGCTTGCCCAATGTCGAGATCTTTGTGGATTCGCCCATGGCCGTGGCCGCCACCGAGATCACGCTCAAGCACTTTGCGGTGTTCGATGAGGAGGCCAAGCAGCTGCTAGCCAGCGCCCGGCAACTCAAGGAGTCGCCCCATATCCACTTCATCAGCGATGTGGAGGAGTCGATCAAGCTCAACCGCATCAGAAACGGCGCCGTGATCATCTCGGCCAGCGGCATGTGCGATGCGGGCCGCGTGCTGCACCATCTGCACAACAATCTGTCCCGGCCCGAATGTGCGGTCCTGATCTGCGGTTTTCAGGCCCGGGGCTCGCTGGGTCGGCGCCTGGTCGACGGCGTCAAGCAGGTGCGCATGTTTGGCGAGGAGGTCGAGGTGCGCGCCAGCGTGCATACGCTGGGCGGTTTTTCTGCCCATGCCGACCAGAAGGCGCTGCTGGACTGGGCCGCTGCATTCGCCAAGCCGCCGGCCCAGACCTTTGTGGTTCACGGCGAAGAAGATGCGGCCCAGACCCTGGCCCGGGAACTGCGGCAGCAGCTGCATTTCAATGTGAGCGTGCCGGAGCTGGGCCAGACGATGGAGATCTGAGCCCGCGCGGCAATAGCCGCGATCTGCTCCTCAGCCGATGGGCCTACACGCCGGCGCGGCCTTGGGGAGCATTGCGTTCACTTATCGAGCCAGGAACTCCCGAACCATGCGATTGAAGGTGTCCGCATGTTCCCATTGGGCCCAGTGACCGCACTGGTTGAAGATGTGCATTTCGGCATTGGGGATGCCCCAGATCACGCGCAGGCCGATGTCCAGGGGCACAAAGCGATCGTCGCGCCCCCAGATCACCAGGGTCTTGGCCTTGATTTCCGGCAGGCGGTGGCCGTAGTCGCTGAACTGCCTGGGGTTGATCTGCAGGCTCTTCACGAAATTCTCGAGGTGGTCGCGGCGCGCAAGAATATTTGCCAGGCGCTGCTGGTACAGCTCCTCGGTCAGGCTGCTGGCGTCGTAGACAAACACATTCATCATGCGTTTGAGGTTCTCCACCGTTGGTTCGCGGTAGAGCGCGCCAATCAGCTTGATGCCTTCCGTGGGCATGGGCACGAACTGGCTGGGGCCGCCCGTGCCTCCGCCCATCAGAACCAGCTTGTCGATGGCTTGGGGGTTGGCCAGTGCAAAGCCCACGGCACTGTGCGCGCCCATGGAGTTGCCGATGATGTGCACCTTGGCGATGCCCAACAGATCCAGCACGGCCTTGAGGCAGCGGGCATTGAGGTCCGAGCGTGAGCCCGTGCTCAGAATGGAATCGCTCTTGCTCCAGCCCGGGCAGTCCAGCAGGATGACGCGATAGCCGGCGTCGACCAGAGGTTCGATATTGCGGTGGAAGTTCGACCAGCCGCTGGCTCCCGGCCCGGAGCCATGCAGCATGACGACGACCTTGTCGCCGCGCCCCACATCGTGGTAATGCAGCTGCAGCGGCTTTCCGTCTTCGGTAATGGTGATGAAGCGGCTGCTGGCTTCTTCGCTGATGTTGCTATTCATTGGAATCTCCTTGTGGGCCGCGCCGCTTTGGGCACGGCTTGTTTCGGGTGGTCAGGCCGCGGCGGCTGCGCGCTGGTGCAGCAGGTCCAGTGCCACATCGACGATCATGTCTTCCTGCCCTCCGACCATGCGGCGCTTGCCCAGCTCCACCAGAATGTCCACGGCCTTGAGTCCATATTTGGCGGCCGCGGCTTCGGAGTGGCGCAGGAAGGAGCTGTAGACCCCGGCATAGCCCAGGGCCAGCGTCTCGCGGTCCACGCGCACCGGGCGGTCCTGCAAGGGGCGAACGATGTCGTCGGCGGCGTCCATGAGCTTGTAGAGGTCCGTGCCATGGTTCCAGCCCAGGCGCTCGGCGGCTGCGATGAACACCTCCAGGGGAGCATTGCCCGCGCCGGCGCCCATGCCCGCTAGGCTGGCATCCACACGGTCGCAGCCTTCTTCCACGGCCACGATGGAGTTGGCCACGCCCAGGCTCAGGTTGTGGTGGGCGTGCATGCCGGTCTGGGTCTCGGGCTTCAGAATGTCCTTGAAGGCCCTGAAACGATCGCGCACGTCGTTCATGCCCAAGGCGCCGCCCGAGTCCACCACATAGCAGCACGTTGCGCCGTAGCTCTCCATGAGCTTGGCTTGCTGCGCCAGGCCTTGAGGGGTCTGCATATGGCTCATCATCAAAAAGCCCACGGCCTCCATGCCCAGATGGCGCGCGTATTCGATGTGCTGCCTGGACACATCGGCTTCGGTGCAATGGGTGGCCACGCGCACCACGCGCACGCCGGCTTCGTAGGCGGCCTTGAGGTCATGGACGGTGCCGATGCCGGGCAGCAGCAGGGTCGCGATCTTGGCGTGCTTGACCACGCTGGCCACGGCCTCTATCCACTCCAGATCGGTATGCGCGCCAAAGCCGTAGTTGAAGCTGGAGCCTTGCAGGCCGTCGCCGTGGGCAACCTCGATCGAGTCGACCCTGGCCTCATCCAGGGCCCGCGCAATCCGCCCGGCCTGCTCCACGCTGTACTGGTGGCGGATCGCATGGCTGCCGTCGCGCAGCGTGACGTCGGAGATATAGATCTTTTTGTTGGGATTCACGGTGTTGTCTCCTCAGGCGGCCAGGGCTTGAGCTGCCAGCATGCGTTCGGCCATGTGCTCGGCGGTGCGCAGGCCGGCGCTGGTCATGATGTCGAGGTTGCCGGCGTAAGCGGGCAGGTAGTGGGCGGCGCCCTCGACTTCCAGGAAGATCGAGGTCTTGAGCCCGGTGAGCGCATCGCCCACGCCGGGGATGCGGATCGGGGTGTCGATGCGGTCGAACTGCACCTTCTGCTTCAAGCGGTAGCCCGGCACATAGGACTGCACGGCAGCGGCCATCTGCTCTACCGATGCGGCAATGGCGGCCTCGTCGGCCAGCGCGCTCAGGGTGTAGACCGTGTCGCGCATGATCAGCGGCGGCTCGGCCGGGTTCATGATGATGATGGCCTTGCCCTTGGTGGCGCCGCCCACGACTTCGATCGCCTTGGACGTGGTCTCGGTGAACTCGTCGATATTGGCGCGGGTGCCGGGGCCGGCACTCTTGCTGGCGATCGAGGCAATGATCTCGCCATAGTGCACCTTGGCCACGCGCGAGACTGCGGCCACCATGGGGATGGTGGCCTGGCCGCCGCAGGTGACCATGTTCACATTCGGCGCGCCCAGATGCTGCTCGCCATTGACCACGGGAATGCAGTACGGGCCGATGGCCGCCGGCGTGAGGTCGATCATGCGGATGCCGGGCTTGAGCGAGCGCAGCAAGGCCTCGTTCTTCACGTGTGCCGAAGCCGAGGTCGCATCGAACACGAAATCGATATCGGCGAACCCGGGCATGCGAGTCAGGCCTTCCACGCCCTCGTGGGTGGTGGCCACGCCCATGCGGGCGGCGCGTGCCAGGCCGTCGGAGTGGGGGTCGATGCCGACCATGGCCCCCATCTCGATGTGCTTGCCGTGGCGCAGGATCTTGATCATCAGATCCGTGCCGATATTGCCGCTGCCTATGATGGCGGCCTTGAGCTTGTGCGTCATATGAATCGTCTTCGGAGAACTTAATCGATGGATGCGCCGCTGGCCTTGATCAGCGGTGCCCAACGGGCCAGCTCGGCTTGCATATAGCTGCCGAACTGCGAGGGTGTCGATGGGAAGGGCTGCATGCCCTGATCGGCAAAACGCTTGAGCACCTCGGGGTCCTTCATGGCCTTGGTGATGGCCTCGTTGAGGCGATCCACAGTGCTCGCCGTCGTGCCAGCCTTGACGACCGCACCAAACCACACGCCGGCATTGACGCCGGGGATGCCGAGTTCAGTCAGCGTGGGCACATCGGGCAGTTGCGGCGAGCGCTTGTCGGCGGCAATGGCCAGCGGCTTGAGCTTTTTGCCGGCGATCAGCGGCGCGGTGGTGATGACGGGGTCGAACATGAAATCCACCTGCCCGCCCATCACGTCTTGCAGTGCCGGAGCCGAGCCCTTGTAGGCCACGTGGTTGTAGTTGCCGCCGGCTTTGCCGCGGAAGGTCTCGCCAAGCAGATGGCCAATGGAGCCTATCCCTTGCGATGCAAAATTCAGCCCGCCTTTGCGCGACCTGGCCTGCTGCACCAGGTCGTTGACGCTGCTGATGGGGCTGTTGGCCGGGACGACCAGCACCAGGGGAGACGAAATCAAGGAGGTTACCGGCGCGAAGTCTTTGATGGGGTCATAGGAGAAGTGGCGAAACAAGGTGGGGTTGATCGCGAACATCTCTGTCGCGCCGACATACAGCGTATGGCCGTCGGCAGCCTGCTGGCGCACATAGGCGGCGGCAATCTGTCCCCCGCCGCCGGGGCGGTTGTCGACCACCACGGGCTTGCCCAGTTGATCACCCACCTTGCTGGCCAGCGCGCGTGCCACGGCGTCGGTGATGCCTCCGGCGGGAAACGGCACAACCATGGTGAGCGGGCGATTCGGAAAGCCCTGCGCCATGGCCAGCGGGGCGCCCAGTGCGGCGATGGCGGCAAGGGCCGAAGAAATAGCGGTGCGACGGTTCCACATAAGCTTGTCTCCTGATTTATTGAAATGCAACTGCGGGAACGAAACTACTGACCAAATTGCGCGCGGACGCTGCCCAGCTGGCTGATGTGAGCCTCGAAGCGATCGCCAGCCTGTACCGGCACCATGGGGCCGAGCGCACCGGTCAGCACCAGATCGCCTGCGCGCAGCGGTTGCCCCAGGGAGGCCAGCTTGCGCGCCAGCCAGGCGGCGGCATTCAAGGGATGGCCCAGGCAGGCAGCGCCCGAGCCGGTGGATGCGGTTTCGCCATTGCGCGTCATGCGCATATCGCAAAGCTTCAGGTCCAGAGCATTGAGCTTGGCGGGCACGGCGCCCAGCACCACCAGACCGCTTGATGCGTTATCGGCCACGGTGTCGATGAAGCGGATATTCCAGTTCTCGATGCGGCTGCCGACGATCTCGATGGCGGGCAGCGCATAGGCCGTGGCGTTGATCACATCGACCAGGGTGGCGTCTGCCAGATCGAGGTCCCGCTCCAGCACCAGAGCCACTTCGGCTTCCACCTTGGGTTGCAAGGTGCGTGCCAGAGGGATGATTTCATCGTCGCCAAAGACCATGTCGGCAAACAAGGTGCCAAAGTCGGGTTGATCCACGCCCAGCTGCTGTTGCACGACCAAGGACGTCAAGCCGATCTTGCGGCCCACGATGCGCCGGCCCTGGCGTTGGGCATGCTGCACATTGGCCAGTTGCACGGCATAGGCCGTGTCGCTGTCGCGGATTTCAGCGCGCAGCGGGGCAATGGGAGTGGCCGTAGCTTCGGCCTGGCGCAGGCGCTCGGCCCAGAGGGCGATGTTCTGAAGGGATTCAGGCATGGGGTCTCTCGTTTGCTTATCGGGTGCTGTGCATCAGCATCAGTCCATAGCCGGCGATCAGCGCGGGAATGGCGCGGTAGGTCCGCACGGGGCAGGGCAGTGCGGTGTTCAAGGGCAGGGCGCTGCGCGCTACCAGCCATGTCTTGGATTCGTGGGCCGAGTTGCCGGCCTCATCGGCAATCGATTGCTCGCTCATGGCGCATAGCTCTTCCAGATTGCCGCTGGCCATGGCCTCCATCCATTGCAGATCCCAGCGGGGGTTCAGAGGCTTCATCCAGGCCTCGCCTTTGGCCAGCGCCATCCCCGCTGCCTTGACGCGTTCGGTCTTGGCCTCGCGTTCGGCATGGGTTGGCGTCTGCTTGACGGTGATGCGCTCGCGGACCGCTGGGTCGGGATGCTCCAGCGTGGGTACCGGAGGCTCGTGGGACAGGCCGCCGGAGCCGATCAGCAAAGTGCGTTGAGGCAGCTTGTCGAGGAAGTTGCCAATGGCTTGGCCCAGCGCGACGCAGCGGCCAAGGCGTGCAATCCCGGGCTGTGCAACGGCGTTCAGAAAAATGGGGATGACGGGCGGCGTTTTGAGCTCATCGCCCCACAGCACCTGCAGCGCCTGAGCAAAACCGTGGTCCACCTGCATGCGCCTTGACACGGCAATATCAAAATGCGCGTCCATCAGATGGCTTGCCAGCGCAATGGCCGCGTCATGGGGAACGTGCAGGGGACCGGCCGGCGACAGATAGTCGCCAACCGCCGTGGCCTCGCTGCCGATACAGAACGGCGGCATCAGTTCGTTGAAGAAGCCGTTGTAGTGATCGGGGCCGACCAGGATGATGAGTTCGGGAGCGAAAGCATGGACGGCGGCCCTGGCCTGCGCGACGGCCGTGTCCAAGGCCTGCTGGTCTTCGTCGCTGATGGGGTTGAGGCCCAGCAGCGGCGAATGCGACATGCCCAGAAACGCGCGCCGGGCGGTATGAATGGTGGCTTGCATCATGCAAGCGCCTCCAGCTGCAGAGACCGCGCTGCAGACTTGGCGGAAGGCAGGGGCGCATGCAGCACGCGGGCTAGCTGGTGTGTGACGCTTGAAACTTCTTGAGGCGATGCAAGTGCGGCGACAAAGCGGTCGGGGCGTACAAAGACGATGGACTTGGTCTGTGCGCCAAACCAGTCCTTGATGCGGCCCTGGGCATCGCCAACCGTCAGCACGCTTTCGCGGACGGGGGAGGGGTGGGCCATCTGTCCGGTCGGCATGACGCGGATGAAGCGTGCTCCGATACCTTGCCAGAAAGCTAGCGCCGCATCGTCCATTCCGTGGCAGGGGTCCGTGCCCCAGGCAATGATGGCAAAGCTCAGGCCGATCAGATCGTCAAGTCGCAGCGTTTGGCCTTGCGAGGTGAGAACTGGCGGCTGGATGAACATGCGCCCGACGGGGCTGGGCTGAGGCGCTTCCAGACCATGGACCAGACGGCCGAGCAGCGAGTCCTTTTTTTCCGCCATCAGACCGAGCAGACGGCTCAGCGGCGTATTGCCGGAGCGGTCCAGCAGGCCTTCAAATGGTGCTCTTGCTCCCTGGTTGTTTGTCGCGCTCTGGTGCAGCACCACGCCTTGCTCATATCGCGGCATGGGCTTGAAACGCATCTCGGCGAAGTACTGCTTCACCGGCGGCACCGCATTCAGTGCCAGCATCACGGTATCGCGCACCTTGGCCGCGACGTGGCTTTCGGGCGCGAAGATGTCGCCTGCGACTTCGGACAGGTGAATCATGCTGCGCGCATGGCTGCGGCGCTCTTTCTCGTAGCTGTCGAGCAAGGCTTCCCCGGCTTGGCCTTTGACCACCATGGCCAGTTTCCAGGCGAGGTTGCTCGCATCGCGCATGCCGCTGTTGTAGCCCTGGCCCTGCCAGACCGGCATGATGTGGGCGGCGTCGCCGGCCAGCAGAATGCGGTCTACGCGGAACCGGTCGGCAAGGCGGGCGTTGTGCGTGTAAACGCGCTTGCGTATGTAGTCCACCTTGTCGGGATCTGCCACGACTTTGCGCATGAGCTGGGCCAGGTTTTCTGGTTTGGAGAGCTCCTCTTCCGTCTCTCCGGGCATGACCATGAATTCAAAGCGGCGAATGCCATGGGGCAGGGCCGCGGAAACATAGGGACGCTCGGGGTCGCAATGCATGCCGATATGCGGTGTGCCAAGAGGATCGTTGCGCACGTCCACGACAATCCACTGATTGGGTTTGGTGCGGCCTTCAAAACCCACGTCCAAGCTGCGGCGCACAAAGCTGTTGCCGCCGTCACAGGCCACCATGTATTTGGCACGCAGCGAGCGCTGTCGGCCGTCGGCGCCCATGACTTCGGCGCTTACGCCGGAATCGGTTTGCGCAAACTGCTGCAGCTCTTGGCCCAGCAACACGCGGACCTTGGGAAAGCGCTTGAGGCCCTCGTAAAGAATGGCATCCACCTGGGGCTGGATAAAAGCGTTGCGGCGCGACCAGCCAAATTCGTCGGTGCGCGGTTCAATGGATGCAAAGCACTGGCCGGAGGCCGTATAGAAGCGCATCCAGTGATCGGGCGTGATGTGGGCTTGTACCTGCCCGGCAAGACCCGCGGCCTGTATGGTGCGCAAGGACTCGTCATCAATGCCTATGGCGCGCGGGTAGTCGATGATGCGATCCAGCTTTTCAATCACCAGAACTCCGACTCCGGCCAGCCCCAGGGTGTTGGCCAAGGTCAGTCCCACCGGGCCGGCGCCGACGATGAGCACATCTGTCACATCGCTGTCGGTGTTGTGTTGATTTTCTTCAAGCATCTGGGCGTCTCCGTGATCGAATTTGCAGGAATTCAAGCTGTTTTGATCATTCTCAAGAAGCCTCTGCACGCTGAAAACAGAGTGCACCAGGTGCACATAAAGCATCGGGCTAACCCTGTGGCTCAGAGGGGCGACGTAAAAAAGCCACCTCGCGGTGGCTTGGGCTGGCAGCACGGAGGCTGCCGTCTGACCCTATGATTTGCGTCATGGCATCTTCATCGCATTCTTTGAAAGCGGCAGCGGACAGCGACTACAAGGAAGTGCGCTCGCTGTCGCGCGGGCTGGCCCTATTGCAGGCCTTGAACCGGGCCCCCGGGGGAATCGCCACGACCACGGCACTCGCCGAGGTCTGCGGGGTGCATCGCACCACGGTGAAGCGCATTCTCGAGACTCTGCGCGCCGAGGGATTTGTGCGCCGCGGTGAAAAAGAAGGGCAGTACTACCTGACCTTCGTGGTGCGCAGCCTGAGCGAAGGTTTTGTGGATGACGACTGGGTGGAAAAGGTGGCGTTGCCCTTGATGCGTGCTGCCGTGCCTGATCTGATGTGGCCCTGTGATCTGGGGACTTTGGAGGGGGGCTTCATGGTCGTGCGTGAAAGCACCCACCGTTTCAGCATGCTGTCTCAGCACCGTGGAAAGATCGGTGAAAAGCTGCCGCTGTTCTTCACGGCCATGGGGCGCGCTTATCTTGCGGCCTGCACGGTATCAGAACGCAAGGGGCTGCTGACCTTGCTCGGTCAACGCAGCGACAGCATTGGGGCAATGGCCCGGGATTCGGCAGGTATAGAGCAGCTGATTGCCGAAACCCGCACCCGTGGCTATGCCGTCAATGATGGCGACTGGGACCGAGAGGCTCCGTTCGCAGCGATTGCCGTTCCTGTCATGTGCGGGCGCAGACTGGTTGGCGGGGTCAATCTGATCTTCCCCAAGACCGCAGTGCAGACCGCCGAGATAGAACAACGCTACCTGCCTAGGCTCAAGCGTCTCGCTCAACGCATTGGCAAGGATATGCAGCCATGGCTGAGCAATGCTGATTAGCTCGCTTCAGTTCTGGGGTCAGGCGGAATTCAGGACAGTTCAGAGCCAGAGCGTGATGCTCCGGAAGTCGCTGCTGTCGGCGCACAAACAAAAATGCCTGCTTGTTGGCAGGCTTTTATCACCGACCAGTCCGCTGGTTGTGAGCGGCGGCGTCCGGCCGATTCTGTTGAAAAACTCCCTAGCACCTCCTTGAATCATGTTTTTGGGGGTGCCTTACCCCTTCCCACATGTGAGATCGCCGCTCCTAGAGCGATCTGAAAGGTAGATTTTCCGACCGACGTAGGCTGCTCAACAGCTTTCGAGTTTTTCAACAGAATCAGCCAGAAGCGGAATTTCGAGATATTTCCATTCACTCTAAGCGAGAGAGTTCTTCTTCAATATCCTTTTTCAACTGGCGCGGCGAAACGACTACTCCCTGAATTGTTGGCGTTGGGAATACGGCCGCAAGCAAGCCATCCTTTTCCATACCGGGAAGCCAACGACTCAAGAAATGGCGAACCTCGATGCTCGCTGGGGAATTGCCCGCCCATTCGCCATCTGCACAAACAATCGCGTAATCGGGATGTGGCCAAAAGGGAGACACAAGGTTTCCGTTGCTGTCTGAGGCTGTCACCCATCCATCTTCATTTCTCAGTCCCCACACAAATTGCCAGTCCGATACTCGGCCAATGAAATGTCGATAACGCTGATGACCAGCAAGTGCCGATACTGCTTGGAACTGCTGTCGATTGAGCGAATAAGAATTTTCCATGTGGGAACTGGCGCTGGATCGGTGAGGCATTCTGTCACCAGGTTACAGCCGGAGGTTTACTCGCTCCAGAAATGATGAATTGGCGGTAGCGCCGATGCATATGACGGCCATGGATCGTCAACAGCCTGTCGCGCCCTAGATCACAGCCGACTCATCACTGCGATATGGCAGTCGTACGCGCAGCTTGATGCTTTCATTCCATGGCACTTCACGTCATCGAGAAAAGCTGGTCAATTCACTCGTCTCAACTTGATTGATGCAACAACGCCGTTTATGAATGGTAGTGCTGCCTATATCAGACAACGAAAAAATCAATCATATTGGCGTCTCGGATTGGACAGGCATCCGCTAGCCATTGTTCAGATGCTGGCCTGGATGCCGCCAAATCCCATTCACTGCAGAAGGAGGATACGGATGGACCTTGCCGAGGCAGTGCCCGCAGGTGTTTTCCCTTCACCGGCGGCACGTATTCTGTGTGTGGACGATGAGCCGCATATCGCAGCGGCACTGCGGAGACTGCTGCGAGGCGCAGGCCATGCCGTGCACTTGGCGAGCAGCGGCGAGGAGGCGCTGGCCTTGCTCGAGGCCGAATCCATTGACCTGGTCATTTCGGACATGCGTATGCCCGGCATGGATGGTGCGCAGTTGCTCGCCCGGGTACGCGAACGCTGGCCGGCAGTCGGCCGGGTGTTGCTGACCGGCTACGCCGATCTGCAGTCCACCATCGCGGCGATCAATGCGGCCCATGTCTACCGCTACCTCACCAAGCCGTGGGACGACCGGGAACTGCTGACCGTGGTGCAGCAGATCTCCGACTACCAGATCCTTCAGCGCGAAAAGGAACGGCTCGAAGCGGTGGCGCATGCACAGAACAAAGAGTTGGCCCAGCTGAATGCGACTCTGGAGCACAAGGTCCTTGAACGCACGGCCGAGCTTTCAGAGGCCCACAAGAAGCTCAAGAAGAGCTACGTGGCCAGCATTCGCATGTTCTCTAACTTGCTCGAATGGCGCGGCGGGCCGCTTGCAGGCCATTCACACCGCGTGGCGGATCTGACCCGTCGCACGGCGAAGGTCATGGGACTGAGCGAGTCCGAGCAGCAGGACGCCTTCGTTGCCGCCTTGATCCACGACATAGGACATATCACCCTGCCCGACGGCATGCTGGCCAGGCCCGTGCCGCGGTTGAACCCCGAGGAACTCGGCAAGTACCGGCAGCACACCAGCCAGGGGGAACAACTGCTGCTGGCCATTGACGACGCCTATGCCGTCGCGACCCTGGTGCGCCACCACCATGAGCACTTCGATGGCAGCGGCTACCCCGATGGGCTCAGTGCAGTGGCCATTCCGATCGGTGCGCGGATTCTGGCCGTCGCGGACACCTACGATGACCTTCAGATCGGGCACCTGAGCAGCAGCCCCCTCAGCCCCGCGGATGCACGCACGATGATTGCGCATGGCCGGGGCAAGCAGTTCGATCCCGAGGTTGTGGATGCCTTTCTGCAGTTGCTGCTGGATGCTGCTCCTATCCCTGAGGCCCCTCCGATTCCCACCTCGCCGACGGATCTGCGGCCGGGCATGACCCTCGCCCGGGACTTCCTGTCCGGGGCGGGGGTGGTGCTCCTGCCGGCCGGGCATGTCCTGACGGCCGAGCTGATCCGACGCATCCAACTGCGTGCAGCGCACGAAGAGTTGCCGATTCAACTTCCCATCCGAGCTTCATGAGGACACCATGCCACAGCGTATCCTGCTTCTTGACGACGATGCCAGCGTGCTGAGCGCGCTCCAGCGTACCCTGCGTTTATCCCTTCCGTCGGGGGTCACCATCGAAACCACGGTGGATCCCGAAGCTGCGCTGAGCCGGCTGCGCGAGACCACTTTCGACGTCGTGGTCTCCGATTTCCGCATGCCGCTCATGACGGGTAGCGAGTTCCTGGGCCTTGTACGCGCTATCCAGCCTCATGCCGTCCGCATGATCTTGAGCGCCTCTTCGGATTCCGGCACCATCGTGCATGCGCTCAACGAGGTGGAGGTCTTCCGCTACCTCATCAAGCCCTGGGTGGACAGCGAGCTGGCCCAGCAGTTCCGGCAGGCGCTCGGCAAGGCGGAAGCGGCGCAACAGGAGCGCAATCTGGTCGACATCGCCCGCGTGCAGATCGGAGAGATCAGCGGGGCGGAGGCGGAACGTCGACGCCTGGAGGCGATGGAGCCGGGCATCACCCAAATCGAACTAGGTCCCCAGGGCGAGGTCCTGCCCCCCAGAGGCATGTAAGCACTGCTGCAAAGGAACCGACACCATGAAGAACCGGCGTATTCTGCTTGTGGACGACATGCCTTCCATCCACGAAGACTATCGCAAGGTGCTGCAGCGGGACAGCTCCTCGCCGGAACTGGAAGCTGCCGAAGCCGTGCTGTTCGGCGACACGGCCTCGTCATCCGCGTCCAGTTTCGTGCTGGACTCCGCTTATCAAGGGCAGGAGGCGCTCGCGCTACTCATCCGGGCCCAGGAGTCCGGTGCCCCGTACGCCCTCGCCTTCGTCGACATGCGCATGCCGCCAGGCTGGGACGGCATCGAGACCATCGAACGGCTCTGGGCACAGGACCCGCAGCTGCAGGTAGTGGTGTGCACGGCCTATTCGGATCACTCGTGGACCGAGATCCTGGAGAGGCTCGATACCAAGGACCGCCTGCTGATCCTCAAGAAACCGTTCGACCCCATCGAGGTGCGCCAGCTCGCCTCGGCACTGACGGAAAAATGGCACTTGGCCCGGCAGGCGGCCCGCCACACCGGACAGCTGGAACGCACGGTCCAAGAACGCACCCACGATCTCGAAGCTGCGAACAACGCACTCCACGCAGAAATCAGGGAGCGCAAGCAGCTCGAAGCGCAACTGGTGCAGACTGAGAAGATGTCCGCGCTGGGCCAGCTCGTGGCAGGCATCGCCCACGAGATCAACAATCCCATCGGATTCGTGATGTCGAACCTCGGTACGCTGCAGCGCTATACCGATAGTCTGCTCAGACTGATTGATGCCTACAAGGCGGCGGAGTCCAGCCTCGGCTCACTCACCTTGTCCGCCGATCTGGCCGCGCAGCGGAAGGCCGTGGACCTCGACTATCTGGTCGAGGATATTCCCATCCTGCTGCGGGAATCGCTGGATGGCGCGGTACGCGTCCGCCAGATCGTGCAGGACCTCAAGGACTTCTCCCGGGCCGAGTCCACGCAGGACTGGATAGACGCCGACCTGCACCAGGGCATCGACTCCTCCATCAACATCGCCGCGGCCGAGATCAAGTACACGGCCGACGTGGTCAAGGACTACGGCTCGCTCCCCCTGATCCAATGCCTGCCCGCGCAGATCAACCAGGTGGTCATGAACCTCGTGGTGAACGCGGCCCAAGCCATGGGGCCCGAGCGCGGCACGCTGACCATCCGTACGGGCACGGGCGATGCCGAGGCATGGTTCGAGGTGGCCGATACGGGCAAGGGCATCCCCCCCCACATGCTTCACCGCATCTTCGACCCCTTCTTCACCACCAAGCCCGTGGGCCAGGGCACGGGGCTGGGGCTCTCCATCAGCTACGGCATTGTCAAGCGCCACCATGGTCGCATCGATGTGCACAGCGAAATCGACCAGGGCACGACGTTCCGCGTCACGCTGCCGATCCGCCAGCCTCAGGAAGCCGTTGCCCGGGAGGCCGCATGAATACCGCGGTCCTGCCCCAGGCCTCCGATCTCCCAGCCCCGCGCAGGGCCGGGCCTGCACCAGTGCGCGGTGCGGCAGCTTGGCGCTCACCGCAGTGGCGTATCGCGGCGTTGGCGCTGGTGCTCTTGGCTATCTTCGGAGCCCTGCTGGCTCAGACGCGCAGCGGCGGGGGGGAGCACTATTTCGAGAGCTCGGCGGTCCTGGCCCAGACCCGGCAGCTAGACGATGAGTGGGTACTGGAAGTCCTCAAGACCCAGATCGGCATTGTGCAGGGCTACCACAACTTCGGCGAGGCCCAGCGCAAGGTCCAGGACCACCTTCAGACCTTGCAGGCCCAACTGGCGCTCATGGGCGAGGACAGCCGACCCCTGCTGGATGCCTCCAGCACCGCCCTTCAAGCCGCCGTACAGAGCAAGGCCACTCTGATCGGGCAATTCACGGAACACCACACGCGGCTGCGCGATGCCATGAAACGCGTGCCGATCGCGATGCAGAAACTGCAGGCGGCGCTGTCTGACCGCGCAGCCGCTCCGGTCGCGGCCTCCGCCAGCATGCTGGCGGAAACCAACCGGCTCTTCGCCCGCACCACGGCCTACGGCCAGGGCGCATCGTCCGCACAGGCCTTGGCGCTGAGTGCTGAGTTCACCTTTCTGCTGAGCAGCGAGGAGTCCCGGCTTCTGTCACCTGCGCAGCGCGCACGGCTGACCAGCTTTGTGGACCTGGTGCATACCATGCTTCAGGAACAGATCACCGTGCACGATCTGCTGGCGCAGATCGCTGCCGTCCCCACCGACAAGTACTTCGATGAGATCACGGCCACGCTGAACGAAGAACAAAGGCGCACCACCGAGCATGTGCAGCAGTACCGCCTGTACATGCTCGGCTTCTCCGCTGTGCTGATCGCGCTCTTTATCTACGCGGTCGTACATGTGGTGCGCAGTCATGCCGAGGTTAACCGCGTTAACCGCGCACTGCAGACCATGAACGAGGGGCTGGAACAGCGGGTGCTCGAGCGGACTCGCGAACTGGAGGAGGCTCAGGTCGTCGTGGCGGCCTCGGCCAGGCAGGCAGGAATGGCGGAAATCGCCACCAATGTCCTGCATAACGTCGGCAATGTACTCAACAGCCTCAATGTGTCGACCCAGATCACGATCGACAAGGCCAGGGTCTCCAAACAGGCTGGCGTGGCCCGTGCGGCGCAATTGCTCAAGGAACACGAAGATAGGCTCGGCACCTTCATGAGCGAAGACCCCCGAGGCCAGATGCTGCCCGGCTACCTGGCGCAACTCGCCGCCACGCTGGACTCGGAGCGCGAGGACATGCTGAAGGAGCTCGGCGGCCTGGCGCGCGGCGTGGAGCACATCAAGGACGTTATCGCGATGCAGCAGGCCTACGCAGGCGCCGGCAGCGTGACGGTGGCTTTACACCCCGAGGAGCTTGTGGAGGACGCGCTGCGCATCAGCGCCGACTCGCTCTCGCGCCACCGTATCGTGGTCGAAAAAGACTATGCCGTCACACCCGAGCTATTGCTGGACCGCAGCCGCATCATGCAGATCCTGGTCAACCTGATCAGCAACGCCAAGCAGGCTTACAGGGACATCACTGACCGCCCCCACATTGTGAAGCTGTCCGTCGGGTTGAAGGACGAGCTCCTGCGCATCAGTGTGGCGGACAATGGCGTCGGCATCACGACGCAGCACATGGAGCGTATCTTTGCCCACGGCTTCACTACGAAGCCCGACGGCCATGGCTTCGGCCTGCACAGCGCGGTCATTGCGGCCCAGGAGATGGGAGGGACGCTGTCTGCGTTTAGCGATGGCGCGGACAAAGGGGCGCGCTTCACGCTGGAACTGCCTGCCCGCAGAGTCTCTCACGCCTAGCAGCGCAAGAGCGTGCACATTCGCAGGCCTGGAACCAAGAGGCGCAACTAACTGGAGAGTGGAGAGTAGGGCGGATGATCCCATCCGCTGCAAAGCAGACCTAGGGCGGCAGCCTGCGAAAGGCAGCAACGGGTCGTCAGTAGTCCTCGGCCGCCGGCTGCTACCGGCCGATTCTGTTGAAAAACTCCCTAGCACCTCCTTGAATCATGTTTTTGGGAGTGCCTTACCCCTTCCCGCATGTGAGATCGCCGCTCCTAGAGCGATCTGAGAGGTCGATTTTCCGACCGACGTAGGCTGCTCAACAGCTTTCGAGTTTTTCAACAGAATCGGCCAGAAGCAGCCTGTCAACACCTCTTTCTGGGCGAGTGCATGAGGCCAGATTCCAACCCTTCTGGTTGTGACTAGGGGAGTCTTGCCTCATGCAGGCCGCTGTCGACTAGTTCAGTCCCCAATGAGAATTTACTCAAGCGAACTGATGACACAAGGCACTGGTGGCGTGTCCGGTGCCCAGGGTATTGCGAACGACGTTCAGCCACCAAATGACAAGGCATTGGTCGGCAGGGGGCGACCAAGGGCCGAGGTCAATGCAGTGTAGTGCATGCTTTCATCGGCAGCCAGGCGTCCAGCGACCTTGGCCAGGTCACGGCTCTCAAAGGCGGTAATGACGCCCAGGTAGGCATTGGTCGCTCCGAGCTCCAGTCGTGCTGCGAGTGCCAGTACATCGTTTTGGCTCTTGAGGGTGCCGGCCCTCAGTGACTCGGCATAGGTCTGCATCGAAGCCTCGGCGACCGGCTTGCCTCCCAGTTTTTGGATAGTGGCGATTAAGGCATCACGGTGGGCCTTGTGATGGCTTTGGAATAGCAGTGCTACGTCCAACACCGGCTTTTGCAGCAGGCCGCTTCCCGCCCCCAGCTGATATGCATTGATGGCCTCATGCTCCAAGCCCAGGGCCACATTGAGGATGGACACATCCCTGGCCGGATCGTTGCCCATTCCCTGTGCCAAGGCCTCACGGCCCGCGAGCATGGCGACTGCCACTGCGGACAAGGTGCCGGTAGTGCCCAGAAATCCGCGACGCGAGGCCATGGGGGAAGAACGGCCTTCAAAGTAATTGGTGCTCATGATGACTCCTAGTTGCATGTGGGGCTGTGTCGGCACATTGCTGTGTCTGACACTTGGAATACGCAGCCCGCCAGCAACTGGATTCAAGTTTCAGCAAATATTTCTTGAAGGGGGATCGCAGGGTTCCTGCATCCAAAGAGCGCGATGCTGCGTATATGGATATAGGCGAGAGAGGCAAACGCGTTGGCAGCAATCCAACAGCACCGCCGCAAGGAGAGGGTTCTGATCACAATGGCCGAATGAGCACCAATACACCGGACGACGAACTGATGAGCCTGCTAGACCGTGTCGCAGTCGGTGATGAGGCTGCTCTCAAGCATTTGTACGACCAGACCGCTTCGCGGCTGTATGGTCTGGCGCTGCGCATTGTTGGCAACAAGGAATGGGCCGAGGATGTACTACAGGACAGCTTTCTAAGCATCTGGCGCAGCGCGGGAGCATACCGCGACTCACTCAGCCCACCTCTAGCCTGGATGGGGATGGTTGTGCGCAGCCGGGCTCTGGATTTTTTACGCCGACGTCGGTCCGAGCGGCTGCATGTCAACGCTCCAATCGACGACATGGACGCTCTACCGGAGAACCACGATGCGCGGGGCCCCATGCAGTGGGTGGAGGCCAGTGAGCAGGCGACAGCACTACATCAGTGCCTGGAGCGTCTGGAGCATGCACAGCGTCAAATGGTGAGCCTAGCCTACCTGCGCGACCTTAGCCATAGTGAACTGGCCAAGTATCTGAAACTGCCATTGGGTACGGTCAAAACGTGGATGCGTCGCAGCCTGGAGCAACTGCGCAAGTGCATGGCCCGCCATGTGTGAGTACCGGGAGTTGCAATCATGAAACTGACTCAAAATCCCGAACTGTTAGATCGCCTGGCTGCGGCATATGCCTTGGGTTCGTTGCGCGGTGGTGCACGTCGGCGCTTTGAACAGCAGGCGCGCGAGCATGCCCAGGTGCGGGCCGCTGCCCTCCTCTGGCAAGGCCGTTGGTCAGCGTTTGCGGAAGTACAGGCGCCGGTACAGCCAGATCCGGCCGTTTGGGTTCGCATCAACAATCAGCTACAAGCCGATAGAACTACCGCTTTGATGGCTCATCAACGAGAGACTGCCGCGGCCAAGCCGTCTGCGGGCATGCTTGCTTGGTGGCGCAGCGCCGCATTGGCGGGCGGTCTGGCCACCGTGGTCGCGGTATCTGTGGGGTTGTGGTCGCACCAAGGACTGAAGGAGGCCTCGCAGCAGCAACTGTCCTCACTGCAAACACAGCTCCAGACCACACAAACTGCCTTGCAGGCCGTACCTCAGATTCAATATGTGGCGGTACTGGCTGACGGTAAAGCCGATGCCTCCATGCTGGTGACGTTCGATCCTTTGCATAAGCGGCTAGTGCTGCAACGTGTGGGGAGCTACCAGGAAGCCTCGAACAAATCTCTGCAACTGTGGGCTTTGCCTCAGCAAGGTGCACCCCGATCACTGGGGGTGCTGGGCTCCGGACGGCTGGACCAGCTGAGCGCGCAAGAGGCTGAGGTACAGACAGTACCAGCCCTGGCCATCAGCTTAGAGCCTAAGGGAGGAGTTCCCAGCGAAACAGGCCCCACCGGACCAGTGCTGTTTACCGGCGCGTTGATTCGTCGGGATCTATGAGAGGGTATCGAATAAGGAAATTCGTTGGGCACTGCCAACGGACTCGCTCAGAGAGCTTGAGCACCATAGTCGGTAGCAAGCAGCAGCAATTGCTACAAAGCAGCCGTTTCCCTCCGGAAATCAAAAGACTGCAACGAAAGCATGCCGCTCAACACTGAGCGGAACGCAGGTCAAGGATGGTCAGCACCCGCACATGGACTACCCCCGGGCAGGCGACAGGTCTATCTTTTGGACTGCCCATAGGCCAGCTTGGACAAGCCGTTGCGCTGCACATGCCGGACCAGAAAATCCAGAAATATCCGGGTCTTGAGCGGCAGGTGCGTGCGGTGCGGGTAATAGGCATAAAAGCCGGGGAAGCTTGCCCAATAGGGTTTCAGCACCTCAACCAGCTGGCCGGAATCGAATGCCTCGGTCATGGATTCGCGCCAGCCGGTGACCAGGCCGATGCCATCCAGGGCGGCGCGCATGGCCGTGTTGCCGTGGTTGACGGTCAGCGGCCCGCTCACGGCTCGTTCGCTGAGCTTGCCGTCGATATTGAATTCCCACTTGTAGACTGCGCCGCTACTGCTCATGCGGTAGTTGATGCATAGGTGCTGCTGCAACTCATCGGGGTGCTGGGGCATGCCGTGCGTTCTGAGATAGGCAGGGGACGCGCCAAAGCACATGGTCAGGTCCTGCGTGAGTGGCACGGCAACCATATCGCCCTCCAGCGATTCGCCATTGCGTATGCCGATGTCAAACCCTTCTCTCACGATGTCCACAAAACCATCGTCATAGACCAGCTCGACATGAATGTGTGGATGGTGTGCAAAGAACTCGGCGAGCATGGGCTCGACCAGCACCTGGCCTGCGGGGTGGGAGATGGTCAGGCGCAGCGTGCCGCCTTCGACGCCCGCCTTGAGCTGAAGATCCTCTGTCGCCTCGCGCAGGTTGGCGAGAGCCGGGGAAATGCGCTCCAGATAGATTCTTCCGGCTTCTGTCAGATTGACGCTGCGCGTTGTTCGATCGAACAAGCGCACATCCAGACGGGTTTCCAGCTTTTTGATGGTTTGGGACAGCGCGGCCGGCGTGACCCCTATGGCGTGGGCGGCATAGGTCAGACTGCGATGCTGGGCCACTTGCTCAAAGGCAGCAAGATAGGCGAGTATTTCGGGCTTCATACTGTCTATTTTTAAGCAAAGCTTAATAACGTAAATAGATTGCTTGACTTTTTCTTTTGCATTGCCTGGCGCACACTGCGTTTGCTTCGTGCAATGCATGCGCTTGCGCGGTGGCTCCTGCGTTGAATAGCAAACAAGAAAGCACTTCCCATGCCTGTCCAATTCACTCTCAACGGCAAGCCCGCATCGGCCGATGTGGATCCGTCAACGCCCATTCTCTGGACCTTGCGTGACACGCTGGGTATGGCCGGAACCAAATTTGGTTGTGGCATGGCCATGTGCGGTGCGTGCACCGTGCATCTGAACGGCCAGGCCATCCGGTCTTGCATCACGCCCATCTCGGCGGCGCAAGGGCAAAAAATCGACACCATCGAAGCGCAGGCCGCCGACAAGGTGGGTAAGGCCGTTGAGGACGCGTGGGTGCGCAACGATGTGGCGCAATGCGGTTACTGCCAGAGCGGGCAGATCATGAGCGCGACGGCGCTGCTCAAAAGCAATCGCCACCCGAGCGATGCGGATATCGATGCGGCCATGGCGGGCAATATCTGCCGCTGCGGAACCTATGCACGCATCCGTGCCGCCATCCACGATGCAGCCAAAAACCTGTCGGCCTAAAAGAAGGAGCACATCCCATGCCTATACCCAACCACGTTCTTGCGGACCTGCCCAAAGGTCTGCGCACACTGGCTGCCGACGCGATGGATGCCGGTACAAAGCTCGAGCGACGCGAATTTCTCAAGTTGGCGACGGCCTCGGGTTTTGCGTTGGGCATATTTCCCGCAGTTGCACTGGCGCAGGTGAAGAATGACGAACAGGTTTTAGCCAGCGCACTCAAGCCTACCCAGCAGCCAGCGGCGTTTGTGAGGATTGATCGTGACGGTGCGGTGACGGTCACCATCAACCGTCTGGAATTTGGTCAGGGTGTGCAAACCGGCCTGCCCATGGTGCTGGCCGAAGAGCTGGATGCCGATTGGTCCAAGGTGCACAGTGTGCACGGCAATGCCGATCCCGCTTATGTGGATCCGGTCATGGGCATGCACCTGACGGGCGGCTCCACTGCCATCAAGAACTCCTATGTTCAGTATCGGGAGCTGGGGGCGCGCACCCGCGCCATGCTGTTGGCCACGGCCGCCAAGCGCTGGGGTGTCGACCCGCAGTCCCTGCGCACTCAGGCAGGGCAGGTGATCGGGCCGCGGGGCAAGAAGCTGGGCTTCGGCGAGCTGGCAGATGAAGCCATGAAGATGCCTGTTCCGCAGCAGGTGAAGCTCAAGGACGTCAAAGACTTTCGCATCATCGGCCATGCCACGGGGCGGCTGGATGCGCGTGCCAAGTCCAGTGGCAGACAGTCCTACGGCATTGACATGCATCTGCCGGGGATGTTGAGCGCAGTCGTGGCGCATCCACCGGTGTATGGCAGCAAGATTCAAGCGGTGGACGATGCGGCAGCCAAAGCCGTCAAGGGCGTGCGTGCGGTGCTCCGCGTGCCCAGCGTGTGGGGCGGCGAGCTGGTCGCGGTGCTGGCCGATGGTTACTGGCCCGCCAAGCAGGGACGCGATGCCCTGAAAATCCAATGGGACAGCAGTGCCGTGGGCAAGGTCGATTCGGCCCGGCAATTGGCTCAATATCGCGAGTTGGCCGGCAAGCCGGGGGCGCTTAAATTCGATGCCGATGTTTCGGCACTGAGCGCTGCGGCTCACAAAATCAGTGCCGAATATGTGTTCCCCTATCTTGCCCACACGCCGATGGAGCCGTTGAACTGCACGGTGCGCGTGACCGGTGCAGGCAAGGACGCCAAGGTTGAGCTATGGCTGGGCACGCAGGCTCCGGGCTGGGAAGTGGCGACGGCTGCACGCGTGCTTGGGGTGGCACCGGAGAGCGTCCGCGTCAATGTGCAGATGGCGGGTGGTGGTTTCGGTCGCCGTGCCAACCCGCGCAGCGACTATGTGGCCGAGGCCTGCGAGATTGCCAAGGCCGCTAGGGCATCTGGCATTGACGCCCCGGTGCGCATGATCTGGAGCCGCGAGGACGATGTGAAAGGGGGCTATTACCGGCCCATGCATGTGCATCGCGCCGAGATAGGCCTTGACGAGAAGGGAAAGGTGATCGCCTGGGATCATGTGATCGTAGGCCAGTCGCTTGCCAAAGGCACGGCGTTTGAAGGCTTCATGCTCAAGGACGGAGTGGATACCACCACGGTTGAAGGCATGAAGGAGCCCTACGACCTGCCGATGCGGCTTTCGGTGCATCACCCCGAGCTCAATGCGCCGGTGCTCTGGTGGCGTAGCGTGGGGTCTACACACACGGCTTATGTGATGGAGACCTTGATTGACGAGATCGCTCGGGCAGTCAAACAGGATCCTGTCGCCTATAGGCTGCAACAGTTTGGCAGCCAGCATCCGCGACACAAGGCCGCGTTGCAGCTGGCTGTCGAAAAGTCGGGCTACGGCAAACGGCAGTTGGCCGCAGGCAGGGCCTGGGGCGTGGCCGTGCATCAGTCTTTCGATTCGGTGGTTGCCTATGTGGTGGAAGCATCGATGAAAGATGGGGCTCCCAAGCTGCATGCGGTTACAGCCGGTGTGCATTGCAATCTGGCGGTGAACCCGCGAAGCGTCGAGGCTCAGGTGCAGGGCGGGGCCTTGATGGGCCTGGGCATGTGTTTGCCCGGGGCTGCGATCACATTCAAGGATGGGCAGGTGGAGCAGGGCAACTTCAACGATTACACCGTGGCCCGCTTGACGGACATGCCCGCGATTGCCGTGCATATCGTACCCAGTGCCGATGCTCCCACCGGCATGGGCGAGCCGGGTGTGCCGCCGCTGGCGCCGGCATTTGCCAATGCCATCGCCAAGCTAACCGGTCATACGCCGCGCGAACTTCCCTTCCGGGCAGCGTAAGAGAGTGGATCACACCGGTTGGCAACTGGCGGCAAGCAGCTTGCCTGTTGCCGATCGGTGGGTGGACTGCTCCTAGACAGGCAGACAGCTCGGTCATTGTTGAGCATGAGGGACAGTGCGAAGATAGAGCGGGGCTGTCTACCTGCCTGGGGGCAGTCCAAGCGGCTCTAAGAGCCTACCTTGGACAAGAACAGCCAAAGGCCTCCGCAGTCAAGAACGCTGCGAGGAGATGTTTCCCCCATCGACCACCAGCTCTGCTGCTGTGATGTAGCTGGCCTCGTCCGACAGCAGAAATCGCACAACCCTGCCAATTTCCTCTGGCATGCCCAGACGACCCAACAAGATCCTGCGCTCGAAGGTGCCGGGCGGAAGCGCCTGAACCGTCGGCATCACCATGGGCGTGAGGATCTGGCCAGGTGACACTGCATTGATACGCACCTTGTCCATTGCCAAGCGGTCAGCCAGCGAACGAATCAGTGACAGCATTCCTCCTTTGGCGGCGCTATAGATCGGATTGATGCTGTTGCCCAAGGTTGCATTGATCGAGGCGATACCAACCACTGCCGAGCCTGGGTTGGCGCGGAAGTCCGGTAGCAGGGCCTGTGTCAACAACGCCAGCGGACGCAGATGCACATTCATGCCAGCATCCCAGTTTTCCGGCGTGATGCCGTCCAGCGAGCCCATGTCCACCGTGCCTGCAGCATGCACCAGTCCCCCGATACATGGCAAAGCGGCACGGGCCTGATCGAGTGCCGGGGCTAGCGCTGCGGCATCACGCAGATCGACACCCACCCCCACCGCAGCCACACCGAATTCACGATGAATGGCGTCGGCAGCGGCCTGCGCCTTGGCGCCATCGATGTCAAACAAAGCCACTGGGCGGCCTACAACAGCAAGCGAGCGAGCGCTGGCCAGCCCGATGCCAGAAGCTCCACCAGTGATGACGACTCCCGTTTGTGGAGAATTCAATTGCGGATGCATAACCACCTCACGATAAAAAAGGAATTGCCGTCAAACGGCTGCAGCATGGGACCACCTTCCGCCCATAGCAGCAGCGGCCAAGTCTTTCGGACTCATGCGCTCCACCCTCGGTGCCCGGTCCCAGCAAATGGCCAAAGCATAGAAAGCTTTGCCTTGGCATCCATCATCCAATCAGACTATGAACACATTGAGCAACTTGGCTAGAGTTCGCTGCGCATCGCATATCGACCAAGGAGATATCAAGATGAACTCTCGTTTTGCCAAGCATGTCGCGCTGGTCACTGGTGGTGCCAGCGGCGTGGGATTGGAAGTAGTCAGGCTGTTGCACGCGCAAGGCGCCAGGGTAGCAATCAGCGACATCAATGTTGATGCGGGCATGAGGCTAGTGGCCGAGTTGGGCGAGCGCGCGCACTTCATCCATCACGACGTGAGCAGCGAAGAGTCCTGGCAAACGGTCATTTCTGACGTCCTGAAGACCTTTGGTGAGCTCAATGTGCTTGTGAACAACGCGGGCATACTGCTGGCCGGTGATATCGAGAACGGCAAGGTTGCCGACTTGCGCAAGCTGCTTCAGGTCAATACCGAATCGGTGTTCATTGGCTGCCAGCAAGGCATCCTAGCCATGAAGGAGCACGGCGGCTCGATCATCAACATCGCATCGCTAGCGTCGTGGATGCCCATGGATAAATTCCGGCCTACAGTGCCAGCAAGGCTGCCGTGGCTGCCTTGACCCGCGCAAGCGCTCTGCATTGCCGCAAACGAGGCTATGCCATCCGCGTCAACTCGGTGCACCCGGATGGCATCTATACGCCCATGTTGCAGGCCACGCACCCGGAGGGCGTGACCAAGGAAATGCTCCTTCACCACCCCAAACTCAATCCTACAGGCCGTACATATATGCCTGAACGTATTGCCCAGCTAGTCGTGTTTCTTGCTTCGGACGAATCCAGCGTCATCAGCGGAGGCGAATTGCATGGGGACAATTCGGTGCTGGGCATGGGCCTGTAACAGACCTTATTCAGCCTTGGTTTGACTGGCATTGTTGCATAAATCGCCTGTTGGCCTCGGGTGATGAGCCAGCCCTCGTCGCCCAAGCCCTGCTGCCGCACCGCCCACTGGAAGCAGTACAGCGCAGCACTCAAGGCTCGGGGCTCCTTGAGCATCTGGCTGGGCAAGACCATGTCTTGGTTTGCCGCTGCCAGCGGCAAACGCGGGCGTAGCCGCAGTTCTCGGATACAGCCATTGAGTTTTGCCTGACCATCAAGAACCTGTTTGGCTTGGCCTTGCGGCAGACCACCGACTTTGTGCAATCTCTGTTTCCCGAGAAGAACGCCCGAGTGCGCAAAGGCGATGCCTTTGCGCACCGCAATGCGGCTATCGCAGCATGCAGGCGCTTTGGTCTATGGAAAGAGCCGGAGCGGCTATCGCCGACGCAGCCTTGTGGAAACCAAGCTGCACGACGACGGTTCCGACCTGGGCGGGGGCCTGTACCTCGTCGATCCGGACACGCGCGAAGCAGCCCAGGCGTTTATCGAGGCCGACCCATTTTTTCAGGCCGGACTCTTTGATAGGGTCAACATCGTCCGCTGGCGCAAGGTCTGGCTGGCCGGTCGCTGGTGTCTGTAGGGGGTCAAGTCCCGAAGCCAATACTTGGAATACTGGAACTCAACGGGTTTCGAGGAATGACCTCAAAAAATCGGCGCTCGTTCAGGGCCGCTCTACATTTCAGCGCCGGAATCCTTGACGACTTTTCCCCACTTCCTGGATTCGGCTGCAATGAATCTGGCGAAGTCTTCCTGACTGTCTATGGCGACGTTGCCGCCCTGATCGGTGATTTTCTTGGCCACCACAGGGTCTTTGAGCACCTTGACAATGGCGGCGTAAAGCTTGGTTTGAACATCGACTGGCGTCTTGGCCGGCACCCACAGGCCAAACCACGAGGTGGCTTCGTAGCCGGGCACACCGGCTTCGGCAATGGTGGGCACATCGGGCAGTTCGGGCGAGCGCTTGGCCGTGGTAATGGCGATGGGGCGCAGCTTGCCCGAGCGCACATGCTGGATGGCCGAGGGCAGGTTGTCGAACATGATGGCGATCTGGTTGCCCAGCAGGTCGGTCATGGCGGGCGCGCTGCCCTTGTAAGGCACATGCATCAGGTCAGTGCCCGTCATGCTGCGAAACAGCTCACCCGAGACATGGGGCGAAGCGCCGGCACCGGGGGAGCCGTAGGCCACTTTGCCCGGATTGGCCTTGGCATAGGCGATCAGTTCCTTGACGCTCTTGAACGGCTGGTTGGGGTGGGACACCAGCAGATTAGGCACCGTGGCCACACGTGTGAGCGGCACGAAATCCTGCACCGGGTCGTAGGGCAGCTTTTTGTACAGTGCCTGGTTGATGGCATGCGTACCCACGGTTCCCATGAACAGGGTGTAGCCGTCGGCTGGCGCCTTGGCGGCCAGTGCCGCGCCGATGTTGCCACCGGCGCCGGGCTTGTTGTCCACCACAATGGGCTGGCCCAGCTCGGCCGTCAGCCCTTGGCTCATGATGCGCGCCAGGATGTCGGTCGTACCGCCGGCGGAGAAGGGCACGACGATGCTGATGGGCTTGTTGGGGAAGTCGCCGCGTGTCTGGGTCTGTGCCCGGACGGCAGGCGCGGTCATGACGCCCAGTGCAGCCATGGAAGCTGCCGCGATGGCCTGCAGGCTGAGGCGGCGGGTGAAGGTTCGGGATGTGCGCATGAATGTCTCCTGATTTTTTGGAGAGCAGGCATTGCCGTGTCAAAGCCTGCTCCTGTTTCTATTCGGTGGAAGTCTCAGATCGTGAACACGTTCTTAGACCTTTTCGAGGATCACGGCGATGCCTTGGCCCACGCCTATGCACATGGTGCACAGCGCGTAGCGGCCGCCCAGCGTGTGCAGTTGGTTCACTGCGGTGGTTGCCAGGCGTGCGCCCGAGGCGCCGAGTGGATGGCCCAGCGCAATGGCGCCACCCCATTGGTTGACGCGCTGGTCGTCGTCGGCGATGCCGAGGTCGCGCATCACGGCCAGGCCTTGTGCGGCAAAGGCTTCGTTGAGTTCGATTACGTCCATCTGGGCCAGCGAAAGACCGGTGAGCTGCAACACCTTGCGCACTGCGGGCGCCGGGCCGAAGCCCATGATGCGTGGCGCCACGCCGGCCGTGGCCATGCCGACCACGCGGGCGCGCGGCACCAGACCGTACTGCTTGGCGGCCTCCTCATTGGCCAGCAGCAGCGCGCAGGCACCGTCGTTCACGCCGCTGGCATTGCCGGCGGTCACCGTGCCATTTTCGCGAACCACGCCCTTGAGCTTGGCCAGCGCCTCGATGGTGGTGGCGCGCGGGTGCTCGTCCTGGCTCACCATGATGGGGTCGCCCTTTTTCTGGGCAATGGATACAGGTACGATTTCCTGGGCCAGGTAGCCTGCGGCGATGGCGGCGGCAGCCTTTTGCTGCGATGCCAGCGCCATGCGGTCCTGGGCTTCGCGCTCGATCTTGAAATCGTCGGCCACGTTCTCGGCCGTTTCGGGCATGGAATCCACGCCGTACTGCGCCTTCATCAGCTTGTTGACGAAGCGCCAGCCGATGGTGGTGTCGTACACCGCGTTGCTGCGGCTGAAGGCGCTTTCGGCCTTGGGCATGACGAAGGGCGCGCGGCTCATGCTCTCCACGCCGCCGGCGATCATCAGGCGGGCTTCGCCGGCCTTGATGGCGCGCGCAGCTGTACCCACGGCGTCCAGGCCCGAGCCGCACAGGCGGTTGATGGTGGCGCCGGGTACGGCGATGGGCAGGCCGGCCAGCAGCGCCGACATGCGCGCGACGTTGCGGTTGTCCTCGCCGGCCTGGTTGGCGCAGCCGTAGAGCACATCGGCCACGGCGCTCCAATCGACATCTGGATTGCGTTCCATCAGTGCCTTGATGGGCACGGCGCCGAGGTCGTCGGTGCGCACGCCAGCAAGGGAGCCGCCGTAGCGGCCGAAGGGGGTGCGCACGGCGTCGCAGATGAAGGCTTGGGTCATGGTGTCTCCTCAAAAATTCCGGAAAAGATAGCTGCCAGCGCTTGATGGTCAAGGGCTGGACCGCATTTGGATGCTTATTGCTGGATGGCGGGCTGGATGCGCAGGCCGGTCATCTCTTCCAGCTCGGCATGCGAGAGGCCGGGCACGGCATCAATCAGGCGCAGGCCTTGCGGCGTGCACTCCAGCGTGCACAGATCGGTGTAGATGCGCTTGACGCAGGAGAGGCCCGTGATGGGATAGCTGCAGGTATCGACCACCTTGCACTCGCCGGTCTTGGTCAGCAGGTCCATCATCACCCAGGTGGACTTGGCGCCCACGGCCAGGTCCATGGCGCCGCCCACGGCGGGAATGGCGCCGGGCTCGCCGGTGCTCCAGTTGGCGAGGTCGCCGGTGGCAGAGACCTGGAAGGCGCCGAGCACCGAGATGTCGAGATGGCCGCCGCGCATCATGGCGAAACTGTCGGCGTGGTGAAAGTAGCAGCCGCCGGGCCGCAAGGTCACGGGCTGTTTGCCAGCGTTGATCAGGTCGTAGTCTTCCAGTCCCTCAGTGGGCGCAGGGCCCATGCCCAGAATGCCGTTCTCGCTGTGCAAGATGACCTCACAGCCCTCTGGAATGTAGTTGGCCACCTGGGTGGGCATGCCAATGCCAAGGTTGACGTAGGCACCGTCGAAAATGTCCTGTGCCACGCGCTGGGCCAGTTCCTGCTTGCTGCGTTTTTGGTGGCTAGTCACGCTGATGTCTCCTAAGTTTTTATGCTGATTTTTTGAAACCGCCGGCCTGTGTGGCGACACGGGCAATCTTCACGATTTTGTTCACGTAGATGCCGGGGGTTACTACGGCCTCGGGGTCGAGCTGGCCCAGCTCCACAATCTCGTGCACGGTGGCGATGGTGCGCTTGGCCGCGGCCGCCATGACCGGGCCGAAATTGCGTGCGGCCATGCGGTAATTGAGATTGCCCCAGCGGTCGCCCGTCTCGGCCTTGATCAGCGCCACGTCGCCGTGGATGGGGTACTCGAGTACGTAGTGCCTGCCGTTGATTTCGCGCGTTTCCTTGCCCTTGGCCAGTTCTGTGCCGTAGCCCGTGGGGCAGAAGAAGGCGCCGATGCCAGCGCCGGCAGCGCGCATGCGCTCGGCCAGATTGCCCTGAGGCACGAGTTCCAGTTCGATCTTGCCGTTGCGGTACAGCGCATCGAATACCCAGCTGTCGGCCTGACGCGGGAAGCTGCAGATGATCTTGCGCACTGCGCCGCTTTCGAGCAGTGCGGCCAAGCCCGTGTCACCGTTGCCGGCGTTGTTGTTGACCACGGTGAGCTCACGCGCGCCTTGCCCGATCAAACCGTCGATGAGTTCGGCGGGAATGCCCGAGGTGCCGAAGCCGCCGATCAGCACGGTGGAGCCGTCCTCTATGCCCGATAGCGCATCGGCAATGGTGTCGGCAATTTTGTTGATCACTTTGATATCTCCTTCCTAGCGAAATCGCTGGCCTTGCATTAAAATGTTCGCATGTAGAACAAATGTTCGTATATAGAATTATTATAGATATGAGAAAGACACTTGCCATCACCACCAACCCTGTGAGTGCTGAGGAGTTGCCGCGCCCTGGTGACGGCTATGTGCAGTCGTTCGCGCGCGGTCTGGGCGTGATCCGTTCGTTCTGCGCCGAGGCGCCCACGCAAACGCTCAGCGAGGTGGCTGCGAGCACGGGGCTGACGCGCGCCAGCGCGCGCCGCATCTTGCTGACGCTGCAGACGCTGGGCTATGTAAGAAGCGATGGAAAGCTCTATCAGCTCACGCCGCGCATCATGGAGCTGGGCTT
Source organism: Comamonas guangdongensis (assembly GCF_041079535.1). Classification (NCBI taxonomy): domain Bacteria; kingdom Pseudomonadati; phylum Pseudomonadota; class Betaproteobacteria; order Burkholderiales; family Comamonadaceae; genus Comamonas; species Comamonas guangdongensis. The sequence goes on from NZ_JBFYGN010000015.1 coordinate 57,059, forward strand.
TGCCTATCTAAGCTCCACGCCGCTGTGGAATCTGGCCGAGCCCATCATGGAGAGCCTGTCCGACGAGGTGCGTGAATCCTGCTCGGCAGCCGTGCTCGACGGCGATGAAATCGTCTATGTGATGCGCGTGCACACACACAAGATCATGAGCACCAACCTCGGCGTGGGCTCGCGCCTACCCGCTTTCTGGACCTCAATGGGTCGTGTGCTGCTGGCCGGCGAAGGCGATGAGGTCTTGCGGGCGCTGTTGGACGCGCGCGAACGCCGGAGCTTCACGGCATTGACCGAGCAGGACGACGAGAGACTGCTGCGGCGTATTCTGGAGGTACGCACTCAGGGCTGGGCGCTCGTGGACCAAGAATTGGAAGAGGGCCTGATCTCGATTGCCGCGCCCGTGAAGAATGCGGCCGGTCGGGTTGTGGCAGCACTCAATATCAGCGGCCAAGCCAACCGTACCAGCAAGCAGATGATGCAGGAGCAACTGCTGCCTCAACTTGTCGAGGCTGCGCAGCGGATCAGCCAGTTGCTGCGCGCTTCCGGGCGGCTGCACCTGTAATCCGCGGTGGATGGCTGCCGGCGCGGTAGTGTGCATATTGCCCTATGACGGCTATCGGGTGCTCTTTTTCTTGCGTGATGCCGGTGCGCTTGGTTTTGCTGTGGCGAAGTCCGTGGCAGGGAAGAAGCTGTTGTCAACGTCCAGCCACGCAGGCTTTTCCGAATACATGTCGGCGACCAACTGCTTGAAGGCATCGATATACCAAGCGTTATCGTTCAGTCGGTGCGTCAGGATGATTGGCGACGTGGCTCCAGGATCATCAACCAAGCGGTAATGCAAGTCGTTGCGCAAGCGCGCAGATGCCGGGATCAGGCACAGGCCGGACTCTGCCGCGACAAGTCCCAATGCAGTCTGGATTTCTCGCACTTCATGCACTTCGGACGGGTGGATGGCCTGGTCGTTCAAGAGACTGAGCACATGGTCCGCAAAACTTGGGCGCGGCTCTTTGGGATAGACGATCAGCTTTTGACCATTGAGCTCCTTTAAGCTGATTCGGCCTGTATCGGCGGCGAGTGGCGACCCAGGTGGAATGGCGAGAACCAAGCGTTCTTCCCTAAGCACTGTCCGGACTACGGACGGTTCATTGCTGCGGATGCGCCCGAACCCGATATCGATCCGGCCCGACTTCAGCGCCGCGAGCTGCTGTATGGACGTCAGCTCCACCAGCTGGATGTCTACCTCTGGATAGTGATGGCGCAGTTGGCGCACGAGTACGGGCAGGCCTCCATAAAGCGTGGAAGCGACGAAGCCGATGGACAGCGTTTGCTTTTGCTGCAGGCCGATTTGCCGAGTGGCTGTCTTCAACTGATCGACACGATTGATGATTTGCAGTGCCTGCTCGTAGAAAACACGCCCGGCCTCGGTCAACCGCAAGGGGCGGCTATTGCGCAGGAGAAGCTCGACGCCGAGCTCCTCCTCCAGCAGTTGAATCTGACGGCTGAGCGGGGGCTGGGCAATATGAAGCTGCTCGGACGCACGCGTGAAGTTGCGGGTGTTGGCGACGGCCACGAAGTACTTAAGCTGTCTGATATCCATAAGGGAAAACCATATCTCCGTGGGATCGTCTGATCTTAATTCATTGATTTTTATGAATTAAATCACAAACTATACCTTTTAGGTATTGAACTAGACAAATTTGGTGTTGGATCGACGAAGGGGCGCATTGTTCAATTCAGTCCATGCAACACACGCAACGCTTTCAATCTTCCGCAGCCTCAGCCGTCATCGAGAGGGTGGAAACCTTTTTGCTGGACTTGCCGACGATTCGTCCTCATCAGCTGTCCATGGCGACGATGAACGGCCAGACGTTGATGCTGGTCCGACTGTACTGCTCGGATGGGACGGTGGGCGTGGGTGAAGGCACGACGATAGGTGGCCTGGCCTATGGAGCCGAGTCGCCGGAAGGCATGAAGCTGGCGATTGACACTTATTTCGCGCCGCTGCTGCTCGGATCCGACGCCAGCCAGGTGCCCGCGATCATGGCCAAGTTGAGCAAGGCCATTCATGACAATCGTTTTGCCAAGTGTGCGGTGGAAACCGCACTGTTCGATGCCCTGGGCCAGCGCACCGGCTTACCGGTGTCTCAGCTGCTGGGTGGCCGAGTGCGTGACAGCCTGCCGGTGGCATGGACGCTGGCCTCGGGCGATACGGCCAAGGATATCGATGAGGCGGAGCGCATGCTGGCGCAACGCCGTCACCAGATTTTCAAGCTCAAGATCGGCCGCCGTGCGGTTGCCGATGATGTGGCCCATGTCGCTGCCATCAAGAAGGCGCTGGGCGAGCGCGGTACCGTCCGGGTGGATGTGAACATGGCTTGGAGCGAACTGGATGCGCAGCGCGGCCTGGCTGGGCTGGTAGACGCTGGCTGTGAACTGGTGGAGCAGCCGGTTGCGTCGGCTGAGGCGCTGGCGCGCTTGAAGGGACGCTTCCCGATTGCCGTGATGGCCGATGAGTCGCTGACCGGGCCGGCTTCGGCCTTTGCCCTGGCCCGCGTGGCGGGGGCCGATGTGTTTGCCGTGAAGATCGAACAATCTGGCGGACTGCAGGCTGCGCAGCAGGTGGCCGCCATTGCCGATGCAGCAGGTATAGGCCTCTATGGCGGCACCATGCTGGAAGGCGCTGTCGGCACGATCGCGTCGGCACATGCCTTTGCCACGTTCCGCAATCTGCAATGGGGGACCGAATTGTTCGGCCCATTGCTACTGACGGAAGAAATTCTGGCCGAGCCTCTCCAGTACACGGATTTCCAGCTCATGGTGCCAACGGCGCCAGGTTTGGGGATGGCACTGGATGAAGACCGCATCCGCTACTTCCGCCGCGACAAAACGCAGGTGAGCGTTGGCGGGATAAGCATGCCTGCGCCGGTCACCCAGTAGCACTGCTACGGCGTTCCGAGCAGCCACCTGCTCAATTTCTCCCACGATCTTCATGACAACCAAGATTTTCGACGCCCCTGAATTGAGCGGAGGCGCCATGAACCATTCTGTTTTCCAATTGAATACCCGGCGCGGTGAATTCAGGGTCGCCGTCGAAGGGGATCCTGCCGCTCCGGCCTTTATTCTGAGCAATTCCCTGGGCACGACGTTGGAGATGTGGGATCCGCAAGTGGCAGCGTTGTCCAAGAGACATCGACTGATCCGCTACGACACGCGCGGCCATGGCGGCAGTCCGGTCACCTCCGGCCCCTACGACTTTGGCGATCTGGGCCAGGATGTGCTGGCGGTGCTTGATGCGCTGCAGGTCGAGCAGGCCGCGTTCTGCGGCATCTCGATGGGCGGTCATACCGGACTGTGGCTGGGCATTCATGCAGGCCCGCGCTTCAGTGCCATCGCGATTTGCAACAGCGCCGCGAAGATTGGTTCGGAGCAGGCCTGGCGCGAGCGCGCGGCGATGGTGCGAGCCAAGGGCGCAGACGGCATGAGGGCGCTGGCTGAGTCCGCGCCGAGCCGCTGGTTCACTGAAGCCTGTGTCCAGGCGCAGCCCGCAATGGTGAGGCGCATGCAGGACGGGCTTTCCGGACTCAATCCAGAAGGCTATGCGTCCTGCTGCGATGCGCTGGCGGCTTCCGATCTGCGCAACGATCTGGAGCGTATCGCCGTGCCCACGCTGCTGCTGGCGGGCGAGTTTGATCCGGTTTGCACGGTGGCGGACGCCCAGGCCATGCAGGCTGACATCGCAGGATCGCGTCTGGCGGTGGTGCCTGCATCCCATATCTCGAATCTGGAGGCTCCTCAAGCCTTCGACAAAGCCGTGCTGGACTTCCTGGCCGGCGCTGCAGCGGCCTGAGTCCGCGCATTTTTATACCGAAAGGGCATCTCATGCTGTATCTGGTTCACATGATTGTTGATATTCCGTCCACCGTTTCTGCAGAAGAGGCCGCACGTATCAAGGCCGAAGAGAAAGCCTACTCACAAGCGCTGCAGCACTCCGGCAAATGGCCGCATCTGTGGCGCGTGGTGGGCGAGTATGCCAACTACAGCGTCTTTGATGTGGAAAGCAACGATGAACTGCACGACACCTTGAGCCGTCTGCCCTTGTTCCCGTTCATGAAGATCACGGTGACGCCGCTGGCCAAGCACCCGTCTGCTATCAAATAAGTGAGCACAAGATGACTTTGACCCGTCGAACCCTAGCCCTTGTCTGTGCTGCTCTGGCACTTCCCGGCGCAGCCATGGCACAGCCCGATGCCCGTTGGCCCAGCAAACCCATCAAGTGGGTCGTACCTTTCCCACCAGGCGGCGCCATGGACGTGATCGCGCGTACATTGGGCGACAAAGCGGCACGTGAACTGGGTCAGCCCTTCGTGATCGAGAACCGTCCTGGCGCGGGAGGCAACATCGGCGCGGACTATGTGGCCAAGCAACCCGCGGATGGTTACACCATCATGATCACCTCCATCGGTATGGCGACAAACAAGGCGCTGTACACGAAGTTGAGCTATGACCCGCAGAAAGATTTCGCTCCTATCAGCCTGCTGGCCGTGGTGCCCAATGTGCTGGTAGTCAATGCGGCCAAGAGCGGTGACAAATCGGTCAAGGATGTCTTGGCTCACGCCAAGCGCGACCCCGGCAAGCTTACCTACGCATCGGCGGGCAACGGCACATCGATCCATCTGGCAGGGGAGGTTTTTGTCTCCATGGCCGGGTTGAACATCATGCATGTTCCCTATAAGGGCAGCGGTCCGGCGATCACCGACCTGTTGGGTGGTCAGGTAGACCTGATGTTCGACAGCATCACCTCGGCGCGGCCTCATATCCAGTCGGGTAAGTTGCGCGCCCTGGCCGTTACCACGGCCAAGCGCTCCTCGGCACTGCCTGAGGTCCCCACGATTGCCGAGGCAGGAGTGCCTGGCTATGAAGTTTCTCCCTGGTTTGCTGTCTTTGCGCCGGCAGGTACTCCCCCCGATGTACTGGCCAGACTCAACAAGGTCCTCAACGAGGCCATGAAGCAGCCAGAGATTTCAAAGAAGCTCGAGAGCGTAGGCGCCGAGCCAATCGGCTCCACACCGCAGGAGCTTGCTGCGCACTTGAGCAAGGAAATAGACCGCTGGGGCAAGCTCATCAAGGAGCGCAACATCCGTCTGGATTGATGGCGCCGGGAGGCCGGTGAACGGCGGCTGTCGGATGAAATGGAGACGCCGACGTAGATCGACAGCGGGCAGGAGCCTTTTCCAATGAAGGAGAGACCCATGCTTTGTGATAGAGCTATTTGGCAGCTTTGACAGTCAGGCCGTTGCATTCCCAGCACGGCCTGTCTGCTGTCGCTAATGGGCTGATCCAGCATCGGTACGGCATCGAGGGGAGGGCACCCTGCTCAAGAATTAAGCCACTACCGTCTGGTAGCCGGTTTCCTGGCGGTTCTGACTTCGTGTGCGGGGCCGCTGGCCATCTTCAGCCAGGCGGTGCATGCGGGCCATGTCGCGAATGCCGAACTGAGTTCGTGGATTTGGGCCATTTCCATGGGCGCGGGTGTCAGTGGTTTGCTGTTGAGTAGGTGGCGTTCAACGACTGGTGCTAGCGACTGCTGCCGTTCAGGCTCTGGACCGTGAATGTTCCGATGCGTGATTCAAGACAGCCGTCCTGGCTAACGGTAGTGGGCACTGCGGTCGGAGTAGACGACTGGTCGGGCTCCGCTGCCATCCAGCAATGCAATCATCGTATCCAATATCGGGTTGACGAAATCGCTAAGCTGCATTTGCGTTGCGCAAACAGTGCATATTCATCCACGGATGTGCGCTCCTGAGCGTCAATTCACACCCATGTTTTTTCATGCCGCACAAACAAAAATGCCCGCTTGTCAGCGGGCATTTTCTTTGCAAGCTCTGGTTTTACTTGCGGTATTTGGTAGGCGCGATTGGACTCGAACCAACGACCCCCACCATGTCAAGGTGGTGCTCTAACCAGCTGAGCTACGCGCCTGTCGTTGAAGCCGCAAGTATAGCAGGCCTGGAGCCGGGTTTTGGAAAAAAGTCACTTTTTGCACTCGTCGCATGCAATCTCATGGCGCATGACCAGGCTTGTGCGTCGACAAGCCCTGGCCGCCCAATCCAAACTAAACTTTGACAACCATCTTCATCGACTCCATAACAATATGACTCAAGCACAAGCCGGCATCCTGGCCTCTCTTCCCGCTCAGGGGCGCTATGTCTTTTTCTCCCTGGCCTCCGGGGTGACGAGTGATCTGCAAGAGGCGCTTGGACGACTGCAGGCCACGGTGGACGGGGTGCGGATCGTCGCAGGCCTGGGCCCTCAACTGGTGCAGCAGCTGGACCGCAGGATTTCCTCGCTTCACGAGTTTCCGCACCTGCAAGGCCCGAGATTCGAGGCTCCCAGCACTCCGCAAGCGCTGTGCCTGTGGCTGCGCGGAACGGAGCGCGGCGAGCTGATCGAAGGCACGCGCCGGCTGAGTCGGCTGCTGGCTCCGGCCTTCAAGCTGGATCGTGTCGTCGACGGCTTTGTGCATCAACGCGGAGACAGCGGCCATGGCCGCGATCTGACCGGCTATGAAGACGGTACCGAGAACCCCGAGGGCCAGGACGCTGTCCATGCGGCTCTGGTACAGGGCCAGGGCCCGGCCTTCGATGGCAGCAGCTTCTGGGCGCTCCAGCAGTGGCAGCATGATTTCTCGGTGTTCGAGCGCATGGCGTCCCAGGCGCAAGACCATGCGATAGGGCGCCGCCGCAGCGATAACGAAGAGCTGGAGGACGCGCCCGAGTCCGCTCACGTGAAGCGCACGGCCCAGGAGAGCTTCGATCCCGAGGCTTTTCTGCTGCGCCGCTCCATGCCCTGGTGGTGCGTCAGCCCGGAGGGCGAGGACCAGACCGGGCTGATGTTCTCCGCATTCAGCTGCAGCTTCTATGCCTTCGAAGCGCAGATGCGCCGCATGCTGGGTCTGGAGGACGGCATCACCGATGGACTGTTTGATTTCTCCAGGCCTTTGACGGGCAGCTATTTCTGGTGCCCGCCCATGCGCGACGGCAAACTCGATCTGCGCCTGATTGGCATCGAATAAGGCCGGCGCCGGCAAGTGAGGGGCGGCCAGGCTTGGGCGCAGAGGGCGCTCAGGGATTCAGGGCCGCAATCAAATCCTGGTCCGATACATCGCGGGCCGCGCCAAAGCCCGCAATATGCCGGCCGCTGCTCGGCGTGATGCAGACAAAGCGGAAGTCGCCGAGCTCGGTCATGGCCTCGGCCTCGGGAAAGCGCGCCAGATAGCTGCTCCTGGCCGCCTGCCCCAGCAGGCTCTCGGGGGCCGGGCTAGAGGCCACGCCCTGGATGCTGACCCGCTCCAGCGCATGGACGCCCGCCTCGGCCGGCTCGGCCGCCACCACCATCAGGCTGACGGCAGGGTGCTGTTCCATGGCCCGCGTGTGCTGGGCCAGTGCGCTCACATGAATGATCAGGCAGCAGAACTCGCGGCTCCAGGCCCAGGGCACAAAGGACAGGCTTGGCGCCGGCAGCGCTTCGAGCACTGAAAAGTCGGCCGCGGGCTGAACGGCCAGGGCCGCGGTGCGCCGGGTCGCGAGCAGGGCGCGCAGGGATTGCTGCAGGCGGGATTCGTATGGCATGGGCGCAATATTAAGCCCGGGCGCTCGGTGATGGCGAGCGGGCTCCGGGTCACCTTCGCGACCGGGCCTTGGGGGCATTCCGGATGCTGGCTGGCGGACGGGCACCTAGTCTTGTCGGCTGATTAGTCCGCCCGGACTATGTGTCTGAGACCCGTTTCTTCACGATTGCAGATCCATGCCCGCTCACTACGACTTCTGGCCCAAGCGGCTGCCGCATTCCATCACCGTCCCGGCCACCAGCGTCTGGGAAAACCTGGCCATCAATGCGCGCCGCTACCCGGACAAAGTGGCGCTGCGGTTTCTCGGCCGCGCCACGACCTACAAGCAGCTGTGCGAGGGTACGGAGCGCCTGGCGGCCTATCTGCACGGCCTGGGTGTGAAAAAGGGCGACAGGGTGATCTTGCTGATGCAGAACACCTCGCAGCTGGTGCTCGCGCATTACGCAATCTTCCGTGCCAATGCCGTGGTGGTTCCGGTCAACCCCATGAACACGGCCGAGGAGCTCAAGCACTACATCACGGACTCGGGAGCCAGGGTCGCCATCACCTCGGCCGATCTGGCACTGGAGCTGGCCAAGGCCAGCAATGCGCTGGAGCGCGCGGATGGGCTCGAGCACATGGTGGTGACCCAATTCAGCGACGGCTTCGATGCCGCGGTCCAAGGTCCGGACGCGCCTCCCGAGGCCTGGCGCAACTGGCTGCTCGGCGAGCGGGAGCCGGCGCGGCTGGCCCATGGCGAGGTCCATGCCTGGGAGCAGGCCCTTGCCTGCAGCTATGCGCCGCCCGCGCATGTGGTGGGCCGCGATGACCTGGCCATACTGCCCTATACCAGCGGCACCACGGGCCAGCCCAAGGGCTGCATGCACCTGCACCGCAGCATCAACCACAATGCGATCGCCAGCGCGGTCTGGGGCTCCGGCACCAGCGAAAACGTGGTGCTGGGTGTGGTGCCCATGTTCCATATCACCGGCATGGTGTCGGTGCTGCACAGCGCCATCTACCTGGGCGCGACGCTGATCATCATGCCGCGCTGGGACCGCGAGCTCGCGGGCCGGCTGATTTCGCAATACCAGGTCACGGCCTGGACGAATATCCCGACCATGGTGATAGACCTGCTGGCCAGCCCCAACTTTGCCTCGTTTGACCTGTCCAGCCTCAAGTACATAGGCGGTGGCGGTGCGGCCATGCCCCAGGCCGTGGCCCAGCGCCTGCTGGAGCAGTACGGCCTGCGTTTCTGCGAAGGCTATGGACTGACCGAAACCTCCGCGCCCTCGCACAGCAATCCGCCCGACCATCCCAAGCAGCAATGCCTGGGCATTCCCTTCATGAGCACGGATGCGCGCGTCGTCGACCCGGACACGCTGCAGGAGGTGGCTCAGGGAGAGCAGGGCGAGATCGTGGTCAACGGCCCCGAGGTTTTCGAAGGCTATTGGCGGCAGCCGCAAGCCACGGAGCAGGTCTTCATGGAACTGGACGGCAAGCGCTTCTTCCGCACCGGCGATCTGGGCCGCGTGGACGAAGAGGGCTATTTCTTCATCACCGACCGCCTCAAGCGCATGATCAATGCCAGCGGCTTCAAGGTCTGGCCCGCCGAAGTGGAATCGCTGATGTTCCGCCATCCGGCGATCCAGGAGGCCTGCGTGATCTCCGCCAAGGATGCGTACAGGGGCGAGACCGTCAAGGCCGTGGTGGTGTTGCGCGCCGGGCATGAAGCCACGACGGCCGAGGACATCGTCAAGTGGTGCCATGACAACATGGCCGTCTACAAGGCGCCGCGTATTGTGCAGTTCGTGCCGGCCCTGCCCAAGAGCGGCAGCGGCAAGGTCATGTGGCGCTTGCTGCAGGAGCAGGAAAGCGCCTGACCGGCCTCACTGTGCCGGCCTCGGACGGGCCGGCAGAGGGGCAGGCTCCGGCGCTGTCAGCCGAAACATGGGGTTACGCGTTATTGGAAGTGGAAGTATTGTTCCGCCGGTATGCTTTTGATCTGGGCTTGCGGCTGCTTGGCGCAAGCGGTAAAGAACCTCAACATCCACGACCTATGTTTTCTTCACGCACTACTTGTCAGGCGGCTCTGGCCCTGGCCCTGGCGCTGACCTGCTCTGCAGGGCTCGCCCAGGCTCAGGCCTATATCAGTGGCTCCATCTCGGGGCAGCTGGCGCCCGGGGTCTATGGCCAGGTCAATATCGGCAATACGCCGCCGCCAGCGCTGCTGTATGCCCAGCCCATGTGGGGCGGGCCCGTGATGCCCCAGGTCCAGCCCATCTATATGTGGGTGCCGCCGGACCACTCGCGCAACTGGCGCCGCTATTGCGGCCGCTACCACGCTTGCGGTCAGCCGGTGTACTTCCTGCGCAACCCGCCCCCTCACTGGCGTGCCGGGCCGCCGCGCTATGAGCGCGACTGGGATCGCGGCCCCCGCCATTTCGACCACGGCGAGCACCGTGGCTGGGAGCGGCATGACCATGATCGCGGACATGGCCGCGGGCATGGCGAAGGCAACGGACGCTGGCAAGGCGAGGGCAATGGCCGCGGTCATGGCCACGGCCGCCATGGTGACTGAAGCCTTGCCCCTGCTGCGGGGCGAGGGTATCTAGGTTTGGCTAGGGTTAACCACTAATTAATTCGTTGTTAAATTACATCTTGCAAGGCTTGATGCTATTAAAAAAATAGCATCAAGCCTTTTTTATGTGTAGGTATGGAGAATTTTTTACGGATATCTTTTCAATGAATATGGCTGACTGTCTCTATGCTGTCTGAGCATAGCTGCTAGCGAGTCCGGAGTCTGGTGACGGGGTTAGTTGTTGCTGACAATAGCCTTATCCAATTTGACTAGATGGTTGCCCACGTGTATTCCCTGCTGGTCTGCATGTTGAACGCGATAGTCCCACAGGGCTGTGCATCGAAAGCGTTTTCTCCAGCCCCTATCGGGCCAGGGCGTGCAGCGATCGGCTGATGAGCGAGGGCGGCCATATTCACCAAAATTTCCGGAGGCATCGGGCATGAGTGGGGCTCTCAAAGGCATTTCGTCCATGGCGACACGTCAGGTTCTGGCAGAACTGGCGGCCGACTGGCAGGCGCGTGGTGGCGAGCCCGTGGCCATCGAGTCGGTGGGCGGGGTGGATGCGGCCCAGCGCGTGCAGTCGGGCGAAGAGGCCCTGGACGTGTTCTTTCTGGCTTCCAATGCGGTGGACAAGCTGATCGCCAGCGGCCGCGCGGTGGCCGGCAGCAAGGTGGACCTGGTGCTCTCCAGCACGGCCGTGGCCGTGCCCCAGGGCGCGGCTTTGCCCGACATAGGCTCGGAAGAGGCGCTGCGCGCCAGCGTGCTGGCAGCCCGCAGCATCGGTTATTCGACGGGCCCCAGTGGCGTGGCCCTGCAAAAGCTGTTTGAGCGTTGGGGCGTGGCGCAGGAGCTCGCACCCCGTCTGGTCCAGGCCCGGCCCGGTGTGCCCGTGGGCTCTCTGATCGCCTCGGGGGAGGTGACGCTAGGCTTTCAGCAGCTGAGCGAACTGATTCACGTGCCGGGCATCGCCATCGTCGGACCCATGCCCGCGGCCGTGGCCATAGATACCGTGTTCTCCGGCGCCGTGGTCGCGGGCTCGCCCCATGCGGACACCGTGCAGCGCCTGCTGGCTTTCATGGCCTCGCCCGAGGCGGCACAGGCCAAGCGCCGCCAGGGCATGGAGCCGGCCTGATTTCGAAAACAGACCCAAAGGGCAGCATAGCCCTCACGAGCTAGGCGCCTCGGGCCTTCAGGCGGGTCAGCGATGACTGACCCGATGGAAGAGCCTGCGGCGGCAAAGAGAGGCAACAGAGCATTCAAACATGACAACATATTCCGAGACGATTTCTGATGCAGGCAAGGTTGCCAATGTGCAGACCTTGCTGAATGAAAGTCCATTCTCTGGCTTCCAGTGGATGATTTTCGTGCTCTGCTTTTTGATAGTGCTGCTGGACGGCTTCGATACGGCGGCCATAGGCTTCATCGCTCCCTCGCTGCTCAGCGAATGGGGGCTGGAAAAATCCCATCTGGGACCGGTGCTGAGCGCGGCCCTGTTCGGTCTGGCGTTTGGCGCCTTGAGCGCAGGGCCTCTGGCCGACCGCTTCGGCCGCAAATCGGTGCTGACGGTGGCCGTGGTGGTGATGGGCGGGGCCTCGATTTTTTCGGCAACCGCCAACCATCTCGAGAGCCTGACCATCTGGCGCTTCATCACCGGCCTGGGCCTGGGAGCGGCCATGCCCAATGCGGTCACGCTGATGAACGAGTACTGCCCTGACAGCAAGCGCTCCTTCATCACCAACTGCATGTTCTGCGGCTTTCCCATAGGCTCGGCCTTCGGCGGCTTCTTCGCAGCCTGGATGATTCCCCATTTCGGCTGGCGCAGCCTGCTGGTGCTCGGCGGCGTGGTGCCGCTGCTGCTGGCCGTGCTGATGTTCTTCGTGCTGCCCGAATCCGTGCGCTTCATGGTGCTCAAGCAGTACCCGGCGGATCGCATCCGCAAGGTGCTGGCCCGCATCGCGGCCAGCGCACAGCATGCCCAGCGCTTTGTGCTGCAGGAGGCCGCGGCCGCCGAGAGCAGCAATGTCAATGCCGGTCCCCAGGGCCTGCGTCTGGTGTTCTCGCGTCCCTTCATCGTCGGCACCCTGGCCTTGTGGGTGACCTATTTCATGGGCCTGGTGATCGTCTATGGCCTGGTGAACTGGATGCCCGTGCTGTTCAAGGACGCTGGCGTTCCTCCGGGTCAGGCCGCGGTGATCGCGGCACTGTTCCAGCTTGGCGGCATCGGCGCCATCTTCTTCGGCCTGCTGATGGACCGCTGGAACGCCAACCTCATCATCGCCACGGGCTATTTCCTGACCAGCATTGCCGTGGCCATCATCGGCCAGGTGCTGGGCGGTGGCGTGGGCGTGCTGGTGGCGGCGGTCTTCATTGCCGGCTTGCTGATGAATGCCGCGCAGTCCTCCATGCAGGCCCTGGCGGCCGAGTATTACCCCACGGCCGGCCGTGCCAGCGGCGTGGCCTGGATGCTGGGCATAGGCCGTTTCGGCGGCATTGCGGGCTCGTTCCTGGTGGCCGAACTCTCGCGCCGTCATCTGGAGCTGTCCCATGTGTTCATGGTGGTTGCCGTGCCCGGCGTGATCGCTGCGCTGGCGCTGCTGGTCAAGAACCGCTACGCGGGCGGCGCACCGCGCGCCCATCTGTCCCGCATTGGCGGCGGCCACTGAGCTGCAGCCCCAGGCCATTGAACCGAGATATTTGAAGGAGTTGCTGAGATGATCATTGACGTACACGGACACTACACCACGGCGCCCGCCGCTTTGGGCGCCTGGCGCGATCTGCAGATCGCCGGCCTCAAGGACCCGAGCCAGACGCCATCGGCTGCCGATCTGAAGATCAGCGACGATGAAATCCGCGAGACCATAGAAACCAACCAGCTGCGCCTGATGAAGGAGCGCGGCTCGGATCTGACCATCTTCAGCCCGCGGGCCTCGTTCATGGCCCACCACATCGGTGACTTCCAGACCTCGAGCACCTGGGCCGCGATCTGCAACGAGCTCTGCTACCGCGTGAGCCAGCTGTTCCCCGAGCACTTCATCCCCGCCGCCATGCTGCCCCAGTCGCCGGGCGTGGATCCCAAGACCTGCATCCCCGAACTGGTCAAGTGCGTGGAGCAGTACGGCAACGTGGGCCTCAACCTCAATCCCGATCCCTCGGGCGGCCACTGGACTTCGCCCCCGCTGTCCGACAAGAGCTGGTATCCCATCTACGAAAAGATGGTGGAGTACGACATCCCCGCGATGATCCACGTCTCCACCAGCTGCAACTCTTGCTTCCACACTACGGGCAGCCACTATCTGAATGCCGACACCACGGCCTTCATGCAGTGCCTGACTTCGGATCTGTTCAAGGACTTCCCGACGCTGAAGTTCCTGATTCCCCATGGCGGCGGCGCCGTGCCCTACCACTGGGGCCGTTTCCGCGGTCTGGCGCAGGAGATGAAGAAGCCGCTGCTTGAAGAGCATCTGCTCAACAACATCTTCTTCGACACCTGCGTCTATCACCAGCCCGGCATCAATCTGCTGACGGAAGTGATTCCCACCAAGAACATTCTGTTTGCCAGCGAAATGATCGGCGCCGTGCGCGGCATCGACCCGCAGACCGGCCACTACTACGACGACACCAAGCGCTATATCGAGGCCACGCAGAACCTGACGGCCGAGGAAAAGCACCAGGTCTACGAAGGCAATGCCCGCCGCGTGTTCACGCGCCTGGATGCCGCGCTCAAGGCCAAGGGCCTGTAAACATAGAAAAGAGAGCGGCAGGCGCTTGATGGGCAAGGATTTCAGGTTGAAATCTTTGGAATTTATGGTGTATCAAGCGCTGCCAGCTCATGTTTTTGCATTCTTCGGGCCCGCGGAGCGGGCTTGAACAGGAGATCGAGATGTACGAACTCGGAGTCGTTTACCGCAATATCCAGCGCGCCGACCGTGCTGCCGCTGACGGCCTGGCCGCTCTCGGCTCGGCCACGGTGCACGAGGCCATGGGCCGCGTGGGCCTGCTCAAGCCCTATATGCGTCCCATCTATCCGGGCAAGCAGGTCTCGGGCACGGCCGTCACCGTGCTGCTGCAGCCCGGCGACAACTGGATGATGCATGTGGCCGCCGAGCAGATCCAGCCCGGCGACATCGTGGTGGCCGCCGTCACCAGCGAATGCACGGATGGCTATTTCGGCGATCTGCTGGCCACCAGCTTCCAGGCCCGCGGCGCGCGTGCCCTGATCATCGACGCCGGCGTGCGCGACGTGAAGACGCTGCAGGAAATGGACTTCCCAGTCTGGAGCCGCGCCATCTCGTCCAAGGGCACGATCAAGGCCACCCTGGGCTCGGTCAACATTCCCGTGGTCTGCGCCGGCATGTGGGTCACGCCCGGCGACGTGATCGTGGCCGACGACGACGGCGTGGTCTGCGTGCCCGCGGCCCGTGCCGTGGAAACCCTGGCCGCGGCCCAGAAGCGCGAGAGCTTCGAAGGCGAAAAGCGCGCCAAGCTGGCCTCGGGCATCCTGGGCCTAGACATGTACAAGATGCGCGAGCCGCTGGAAAAAGCCGGTTTGCGTTACATCGACTAAAAATTGAGAGCAGGGTGCCTATGCTACAAGCGGGTATCCAGCCAAAAGGATTCCAACATGAGCCAATTTGAAAAAACCCCCGGCTGGCTGGACTGGTATCAAGGCCCCAGCAAACCCAAGTTCCAGCTGCCTGCGGGCGCCGTGGATGCCCACTGCCATGTGTTCGGCCCCGGCAACGAGTTCCCGTTCGCGCCCGAGCGCAAGTACACGCCTTGCGATGCCAGCAAGGCCCAGCTGTTCGCCCTGCGCGACCACCTGGGCTTTGCGCGCAATGTGGTGGTGCAGGCCACCTGCCACGGCGCCGACAACCGCGCCATGGTCGATGCCTGTCAGTCCTCGGGCGGCAAGGCCCGCGGCGTGGCGACCGTGAAGCGCAGCATCTCGGATGCCGAGCTGCAGCAGCTGCACGATGCCGGCGTGCGCGGCGTGCGTTTCAACTTCGTCAAGCGTCTGGTGGACTTCACGCCCAAGGACGAGCTGATGGAGATCGCGGGCCGCATCGCCAAGCTGGGCTGGCATGTGGTGATCTATTTCGAGGCCGTGGACCTGCCCGAGCTGTGGGACTTCTTCACGGCCCTGCCCACCACGGTGGTGGTCGACCATATGGGCCGCCCCGATATAGCTAAGGGCGTGGACAGCGAGGAGTTCGCGCTGTTCCTGAAGTTCATGCGCGAGCACCAGAACGTCTGGAGCAAGGTGTCCTGCCCCGAGCGCCTGTCCGTGACCGGCCCCAAGGCGCTTCATGGTGAGCAGAGCGCCTACCGGGACGTGGTGCCGTTTGCGCGCCGCGTGGTCGAGGAATTCCCCGAGCGCGTGCTCTGGGGCACGGACTGGCCGCATCCCAATCTGAAGGACCACATGCCCGACGACGGCCTGCTGGTGGACTTCATTCCCCATATCGCTCCGACAGCAGAGCTGCAGCGCAAGCTGCTGGTGGACAACCCCATGCGTCTGTACTGGCCCGAAGAGGTCTGACGGAGTTCCGGCAACACATACACCCGGAAATCGGCCGGAGCCTTGCGCAGAGGCGCCGGCTTCCGTAAACGAGGAGAATTTATGGCATTGGAAAAACCTTACCTCGACGTGCCCGGCACCATCATCTTTGATGCCGAGCAGTCCCGCAGAGGCTACTGGCTCAACCAGTTCTGCATGTCGCTGATGAAGGCCGAGAATCGCGAGCGCTTCAAGGCCGACGAGCGCGCCTATCTCGACGAGTGGGCCATGAGCGAGGAGCAGAAGCAGGCCGTGCTGGCGCGTGACCTGAACTGGTGCATGCGCACCGGCGGCAATATCTATTTCCTGGCCAAGATCGGCGCCACGGACGGCAAGAGCTTCCAGCAGATGGCGGGCTCCATGACCGGCATGACCGAGGACGAGTACCGCGCCATGATGATGGCCGGCGGCCGCTCGGCCGAAGGCAACCGTTTCGTGGGCGAGGACGGCGACGCCCAGGCGCACCACCAGCCTCAAGGCAGTGCCGGTGGCGCAGGCAAGAGCAACAAGGAAGGCAATTAAGTCATGGCACGCATCACCGCATCCGTCTACACCTCGCACGTGCCGGCCATCGGCGCCGCCATGGACCTGGGCAAGACCCAGGAGCCTTACTGGCAGCCGCTGTTCCAGGGCTATGACTTCTCGCGCCAGTGGATGAAGGACAACAAGCCCGACGTGATCTTCCTAGTCTATAACGACCACGCGACGGCCTTCAGCCTGGACTGCATTCCCACTTTTGCCATCGGCACGGCGGCCGAATACCAGCCCGCCGACGAAGGCTGGGGCCCGCGCCCCGTGCCCAAGGTGGTCGGCCATCCCGAGCTGGCCTCGCATATCGCGCAATCCGTGATCCAGCAGGACTTCGACCTCACCATCGTCAACAAGATGGATGTGGACCATGGCCTGACCGTGCCGCTGTCGCTGATGTGCGGCGAGCAGGATCCCAAGAGCGGCTCCTGGCCCTGCCCGGTGATTCCCTTCGCCGTCAACGTGGTGCAATACCCCGTGCCCTCGGGCCAGCGCTGCTTCAACCTGGGCCGCGCGATCCGCAAGGCCATCGAGAGCTATGACGAGGACATCAACGTCCATATCTGGGGCACGGGCGGCATGAGCCACCAGCTGCAGGGCGCACGCGCGGGCCTGATCAACAAGGAGTGGGACAACCAGTTTCTCGACCTGCTGATCGAGAATCCCTCGGGCCTGGCCCGGATGCCCCATATCGACTATGTGCGCGAAGCCGGCTCCGAAGGCATCGAGCTGGTCATGTGGCTGATCGCGCGCGGCGCCATGTACGACGTCGACAGCCCCGCGCCCCTGCCCAAGGTGGCGCACCGCTTCTACCATGTGCCCGCATCCAACACGGCCGTTGGCCACCTCATTCTGGAGAATCAGTGAACGTGCCCCCACGCTCATCGCTTCGCGTATTCACTGCCCCCCGAGGGGGCCTTCGCCTCCTTGAGGCGGCTCTACGGAGACTCATTCATGTCTAAAACCATCAAAGTAGCGCTGGCTGGCGCGGGTGCCTTCGGCATCAAGCATCTGGACGGCATCAAGAATATCGACGGCGTGGAAGTCGTTTCCCTGGTCGGTCGCCGCTTTGACCAGACCAAGGAAGTGGCCGACAAATACGGCATCCCGCATGTGGCCACCGATCTGGCCGAAAGCCTGGCGCTGCCCGAGGTCGATGCCGTGATTCTGTGCACGCCCACGCAGATGCACGCCGAGCAGGCCATCGCCTGCATGAAGGCCGGCAAGCATGTGCAGGTCGAGATTCCTCTGGCCGATGCCCTGAAGGACGCGCAGCAAGTGGCCGAGCTGCAGAAGCAGACCGGCTTGGTGGCCATGGTGGGTCATACGCGCCGTTTCAACCCCAGCCATCAGTGGGTGCACAAGAAGATAGCGGCCGGCGAGTTCAACATCCAGCAAATGGATGTGCAGACCTATTTCTTCCGCCGCACCAATATGAATGCGCTGGGCCAGGCCCGCAGCTGGACCGACCACCTGCTGTGGCACCATGCCGCCCACACCGTGGACCTGTTCGCCTACCAGGCCGGCAGCCCCATCGTCAAGGCCAATGCCGTGCAAGGCCCTATCCACAAGGACCTGGGCATCGCCATGGACATGAGCATCCAGCTCAAGGCCGCCAATGGCGCGATCTGCACCCTGAGCCTGTCGTTCAACAACGACGGCCCGCTGGGCACCTTCTTCCGCTACATCGGCGACACCGGCACCTACATCGCCCGCTACGACGATCTGTTCAACGGCAAGGAAGAGAAGATCGATGTTTCCAAGGTCGACGTGTCCATGAACGGCATCGAGCTGCAGGACCGCGAGTTCTTCGCCGCCATCCGCGAAGGCCGCGAGCCCAATTCCAGCGTGCAGCAGGTGTTCAACTGCTACCAGGTTCTGCACGATCTGGAGCAGCAACTCAACGCCGAATAAGTCCTTGTGATTGATTGAGGCAGGCAAAGGCTGGGGCTTGCTCCGGCCTTTGCTGTTTCTGCTGCCGGATTGATAGCTGCCAGCCCTCATGGTGTATGGGCTATAGGCTATAAATACCCAAATTTCGCATTCGCGCGACCGACCACTCCCGAGGAGCATCTGTGCAAAATCGTCAACTAGGCCCGTTCACCGTTGCCAATGTGGCCCTGGGCTGCATGAATTTCTGCCATGCCTATGGCAGCCCCGTCTCCACCGAACAGTCCCATGCCGTGTTGCATGCGGCACTGGATGCTGGCGTGACCCTGTTCGATACGGCCGCTCTCTATGGCTTTGGCGCCAGCGAGTCGCTGGTCGGCCCCGTGCTCAAGCCCCATCGCCAGCACATCACCCTGGCCAGCAAGGGCGGCATGGCCGGCGTGCGCGGCGAGGACGGCGTGATGCGTCGAGTGATAGACGGCCACCCCAGGACCCTGCGCCAGAACTGCGAAGACAGCCTGCAGCGCCTGGGCACGGATGTGATCGATCTCTACTATCTGCACCGCTGGGACAAGAACGTGCCCATCGAGGAATCGGTGGGCGAGATGGCACGCCTGAAGGAAGAGGGCAAGATCCGCGCCCTGGGCCTGTCCGAAGTCGGCGCGGATGCGCTGCGCCGCGCCCACAAGGAACACCCGATCGCCGCGCTGCAGAGCGAATATTCGCTGTGGTCGCGCAATGCCGAGCTGGGCACGCTGGCCGCCTGCAAGGAACTGGGCATCGCCTATGTGGCATTCAGCCCCATGGGCCGTGCCTTCCTGAGCGGCAAGCTGCAGGAGGTGGGCAGCTTCGTCAAGGGCGACATCCGCGCCAGCATGCCGCGCTTTGCGCCCGAGAGCTACGCGCAGAACCTGCGCCTGCTGGCTCCCATGCAGGCCGTGGCCGAGAAGGCCGGCTGCACGCTGGCCGAGCTGGCCATCGCCTGGGTGCTGCACCAGGGCGAGCATGTGGTCGCCTTGCCGGGCACGACCAGCGTGGCCCATCTGCACGAAGACCTGCGCGGCGGCAGCGTCAAGCTCGGTGCCGAACTGCTGGCCGAGCTCGATGACATCTTCAATCCGGAAGCCATTGCAGGCGACCGCTATGCCTTGCAGGGCCAGGGCGAGGTGGACACCGAAAAATACATGTTCGAGAAACGCCCGGCCTGAGCCGTTCGCTCCGCCGCGCTCAAGACTATGGGCGCGGCAGCACGTGCAGGGGAATGTCCCTGTCCTGAGCCAGCTGCATGAGCTGCGCGCAGCTGAGCGCGGCCAGAAACTGCGCAACGCCCGCATGCACCTCGGGGCTGCGCATGTCCGCGGGGCGGCCATGGGCGAGGCCTGCGGCCTCGCAGAGCCGGGCCGCAAAATGGGGTTCCAGCGCGGCCACGGCGACCATGCCGTCGGCGCAGGGGTAGATGCGATAGCCAGCATGGGCACCGCCCACATCGCCCGTGGGCTGGGTCAGGCCCCAGTGCCAGGGCAGGGCCAGCCACTGAGCGGCCTGGGCCAGTCCCACCTCGCGCAGAATGCCGCGCCCGCTGCGGCCGCTGACCAGCACGGTCTGCAGCACGGCTTCGCTGGTCATCAGCGCCCCCGCCATGTCGGCAAACAGGCTGGGCGGCAGAGCCGCACCGCGCACCAGTCCGGCCTCGGCCTGATAGGTGAGGTCATGGCCAGGTACGTCTGCCAGTTCGCCCGCGCTGCCGACCACGCGCACCAGCGACAGCCTGGGGTAGCGCTGCTGCAGGGCATCCCAGCCCAGGCCCAGCTTGGCCAGGGCCGCGGGCCGGAAGGAGGTCAGCAGCACATCGCTGCGGGCCAGCTGCTCGTGCAGCAGCTGCTGGCCGGTGTCGGTCTTGAGGTCGGCGCGCATGAGCTGCACGCCTTCATGCATCTGCGCATAGGCGCCGGGGCAGTACAGTCCCATGGGGTCGGCCGCGCCGGCCGCCATGGGCTCGAGCTTGTGGCAATCCGCCCCCATGGCCGCGCAGCGCCACAGCGCCGCGGGGCCGGGCAGATTGAGGGCGAGGCTGAGTATGTGCACTCCTTGCAGGGGCAGGGCATCTGCGGCAGTTGTCATAGGTGGCTGGTCTCCGTGCTGGTGCTGCTCTTGTAGTCCATGGGCCGGGCGAAAGCTGGCACTTTCAGGACAGTCAGTTGCGCCAGTGATGGTGTCGGGGGCTATTGCACTGTGGCAAGCTTGCTCCATCTGCAAGAAAGCACCCGGCCCGGGTGCGGCTGAATTTGATTGTGATGCGTAGACGTACGCTTTTGTCTCTGGGTGGGGCTGCCGTGGCAGCATCCGGGGGCTGGATGGCTTATTCCATGACTTCTGTTTCCAACACCGTGCTGCCCCAGCAGCTGCTGCAGCAACTCAGGCCCTCGCCGCGCATGCCGGTGATGTTCCTCGGCCATGGCAGTCCCATGAACGTGATCGAGGACACGCACTGGCGCCAGAGCTGGCAGGCTCTGGGCCGCGAGCTGGCGGACAAGGGCATAGCGCCGCAGCTGATTCTGTGCATTTCCGCGCACTGGCTGAGCGAGTCCGAATGGGCGCTGACCGGCATGGCCCAGCCGCGCACCATCCACGACTTCGGCGGCTTTCCGCAGGAGCTGTTCGACCAGCAATACCCGGCGCCGGGCGCACCCGAGGTGGCCAGGCAGCTGGCGGCCGAGCTGCGCTCGCCGCAGGACGGATCGGCCTTGCTGCTCGACCAGAAATGGGGGCTTGACCACGGCACCTGGTCGGTGCTGCTGCCCATGTTCCCCGAGGCCCGGATTCCCGTCGTGCAGCTGAGCATGCCCTATGGCCTGGCGCCCGAAAAGCATTTCGAGATGGGCCGCCAGCTGCGCGCGCTGCGCGACCGCGGCGTGCTGATCGTGGGCAGCGGCAATATCGTGCACAACCTGCGCGCCATGCGCCGCGATGCGGCCGACAACCAGGCTTTTGACTGGACGATTCAGTTTGACGCCGAGGTGCAGCAGCGCTGGTCCAGCGGCGATCTGGCCGATCTGAGCAACTTCCTCGACTGGGGTCCGCAGGCGCGCCTGGCCCATCCCACGCACGACCACTATCTGCCCCTGCTTTATGCGGCGGGTGCGGTGCAGGACGGCGAGGCGCCGCGCGTCTTCAACGACGCTTTCCAGTACGCGGCGCTGTCCATGCGCTCGGCCATCTGGGGGATGAGTGCCTGACCGAACCGCTTTTGCGAGCTGAAGGCGCGCGTCCCTTCACGATTTCAAGCCGATATGGCGTTTAAATGATGATGGGCCAGGCGCTGGCAGCTATCGAAACCAAAGCAGCAGGCAAAAAAAGAGCAACGGATTAAAAGTCCGTTGCTCTTTTTGCTTCAGGGCCGCTGGCACGGCCCCTAGAGGTGACCTTAGATCACGGCAGCGATGGCCTTGCAGACATAGTCGATGTTCTTGCTGTTCAGCGCAGCCACGCACATACGGCCGGTGTCGGTGCCGTACACACCGAACTCGGAGCGCAGACGCACCATCTGGTCCTTGGACAGGCCGGAGTACGAGAACATGCCGATCTGGGTAGTGATGAAGGACATGTCCTGCTGCACGCCGGCGGCCTTCAGGCCGTCAACCAGCTTCTGGCGCATGGCCTTGATGCGCACGCGCATCTCGCCCAGTTCCTTTTCCCACAGGGCGCGCAGCTCGGGGTTGTTCAGCACCGCTGCCACCACGGCACCACCATGGGTGGGAGGGTTGGAGTAGTTGGTGCGGATGACGATCTTCAGCTGCGACAGCACGCGAGCGGCTTCTTCCTTGTCGTTGGCGACCACGGACAGGGCGCCCACGCGTTCGCCGTACAGGCTGAAGCTCTTGGAGAAGGAGGTGGAGACAAAGATGTTCAGGCCGGCGGCCACGAACTTGCCGATCACGGCGCCGTCTTCGGCGATGCCGTGGCCGAAGCCCTGGTAGGCCATGTCCAGGAAGGCGACCAGGCCCTTGGCCTTGACGACTTCGATCACCTGGTCCCACTGGGCGGCCGTGATGTCGTAGCCGGTGGGGTTGTGGCAGCAGGCGTGCAGCACGACCACGGTGCCGGCTTCGGCGGCGTTCAGGTCGGCCAGCATGCCGGCGAAGTCGATGGAGCGGGTGGCTGCATCGTAGTAAGCGTAGGTGCCGACTTCAAAGCCCGCGTTGGTGAAGATGGCCTTGTGATTTTCCCAGCTGGGGTTGGAGATCAGCACCTTGGCCTTGGGGTTGATCTTCTTGAGGAAGTCGGCGCCGATCTTCAGGCCGCCCGTGCCGCCGATGGCCTGCACTGTGGAGACGCGGCCGGACTTGACCACGTCGGAGTCGGCACCGAAGACCAGGGCCTTGACGCCGTTGTCATAGGCGGCGATACCGTCGATGGGCAGATAGCCACGGGCCGTGGGCTTTTCCATCATGGCTTTTTCGGCGGCCTGCACGCATTCCAGCAGGGGCAGCTTGCCGTTGTCGTCGAAGTACACACCCACGCCCAGGTTCACTTTGTTGGGGTTGGCGTCAGCGTTGAATTGCTCGTTCAGACCCAGGATGGGGTCGCGGGGGGCCATTTCGACGGCGGTAAACAGAGACATGAAAAATCCTTGAAGGATGGAAATAAGTCAGGTCGCCCCCAGCTAATGCCTCAACGACTAGGTTAGGCTTGAGGGTTGGTCTGCCATTCTACTCCGTGCCACCCTATGCGTCATGGACATGACATCATGCAAGAACAAGATATGACTGCCGCGCCGCAAGGCCGCTTTGTGCATTACCCCGATTCGCCCTTCGAGCTGTTCCAGCCCTATCCGCCCGCCGGAGACCAGCCCACGGCCATAGAGCAACTGGTGGAGGGCGTCAACGATGGCGAGTCCTTTCAGACCCTGCTGGGCGTGACGGGCTCGGGCAAGACCTTCACCATGGCCAATGTGATCGCGCGCCTGGGGCGGCCGGCCATCGTGTTTGCGCCCAACAAGACGCTGGCCGCACAGCTGTACTCGGAGTTCAGGGAGTTTTTCCCAAAAAACGCGGTCGAGTACTTCGTCAGCTACTACGACTACTACCAGCCCGAGGCCTATGTGCCCCAGCGCGACCTGTTCATCGAAAAGGACAGCGCCATCAACGAGCATATCGAGCAGATGCGGCTGTCGTGCACCAAGAGCATCATGGAACGGCGCGATGTGGTGATCGTTGCCACGGTCTCGGCCATCTACGGCATCGGCGAGCCCGAGAGCTACCACCGCATGATCATGACGCTGCGCACCGGCGACACGCTGAACCAGCGCGACGCGATCGCGCAGCTGATCCGCATGCAGTACCAGCGCAATGACACGGACTTCGGGCGCGGCACTTTCCGCGTGCGCGGCGACACCATCGACGTGTTTCCGGCCGAGCATTCTGAGCTGGCCGTGCGCATCGAGCTCTTCGACGACGAGGTCGAGAGCCTGCAGCTGTTCGATCCGCTCACGGGCCGCGTGCGCCAGAGCATTCCTCGCTTCACGGTCTACCCCAGCAGTCATTACGTGACGCCGCGCGACAAGGTGCTGGCGGCCGTGGAGACGATCAAGGAGGAACTGGCCGAGCGCCTCAAGCAGCTGGTGGGCATGGGCAAGCTGGTCGAGGCCCAGCGCCTGGAGCAGCGCACGCGCTTCGATCTGGAGATGCTCAGCGAAGTCGGGCACTGCAAGGGCATCGAGAACTACACGCGTCACCTGTCCGGATCCAACCCCGGAGACCCGCCGAGCACGCTGACCGACTATCTGCCGCGCGACGCCATCATGTTCCTCGACGAGAGCCATCAGATGATCGGCCAGCTCAACGCCATGTACAACGGCGACCGGGCGCGCAAGACCACTTTGGTCGAATATGGCTTTCGCCTGCCCTCGGCGCTGGACAACCGCCCGCTGAAGTTCGAGGAATTCGAACAACGCATGCGCCAGGTGGTATTTGTGTCGGCCACGCCCGCCGATTACGAGAAGACTCATACCGGTCAGGTGGTGGAGCAGGTGGTGCGGCCCACGGGCCTGGTGGATCCCGAGATCGAAGTGCGGCCCGCCACGCACCAGGTCGACGATGTGCTGCAGGAAATCCGCCAGCGCGTGCAGCTCGAGGAGCGCGTGCTGATCACCACGCTGACCAAGCGCATGGCCGAGCAGCTGACCGAGTATCTGAGCGACAACGGCGTCAAGGTGCGCTATCTGCACTCCGATGTGGACACCGTGGAGCGCGTGGAGATCATCCGCGACCTGCGCCTGGGCGCCTTCGACGTGCTGGTGGGCATCAACCTGCTGCGCGAAGGCCTGGATATTCCCGAGGTATCCCTGGTCGCGATTCTGGATGCCGACAAGGAGGGCTTTCTGCGTGCCGAGCGCAGCCTGATCCAGACCATAGGCCGGGCGGCGCGCAATGTGCGGGGCAAGGCGATTCTGTACGCCGACCGCATCACGGACTCGATGAAGAAAGCCATAGGCGAGACCGAAAGGCGCCGCGCCAAGCAGACGGCTTATAACGAGGCCAACGGCATCACGCCCAAACAGATTGTCAAGAGGGTGAAAGACCTGATTGATGGGGTCTACAGCGAAAAAAGCGGCAAGGAGGCCGAGCGCCTGCAGAACCAGGCCCTGCAGCAAGCCCGTGTCGAGGATATGTCGGAGAAGGATGTGGCCAAGGAAATCAAGCGCCTGGAGAAGCAGATGCTGGAGCATGCGCGCAATCTGGAGTTCGAGCAGGCGGCGCGCGTGCGCGACCAGCTTTCGCTCCTGAAACAGCAGCTGTTTGGCGCGGCGCCATAGGCATAGTTGCCTTCTGCCATCCGAGGGCTGGGCGAGGTAGTGCGTTGTTACCCGACCAATTTGATGGGGAATGTGGTATACTCCTGTCAAACACTCAACAAAAACTTCCCTCTCGAAAGGGCTCTGAACCTGAACGCAGGACGGAGTAAGGGCGGAGACTGGGCTCGTCTAGGCAATGCATCACCGGACGAGCGTTTCTGTAACGAACAATCCTGACTGAAGGAGCTCGTAATGCGTCTTACGACCAAAGGCCGCTTTGCGGTCACCGCGATGATCGACTTGGCTCTGCGCCAGAACAATGGCCCTGTGACCTTGGCCGCAATCAGCCAGCGTCAGCAAATTTCGCTGTCCTACCTGGAGCAGCTGTTCGGCAAGCTGCGTCGCCATGAACTGGTGGAATCCACCCGCGGCCCCGGCGGCGGCTACACCCTGGCCCGCAAGGCTGCCGACATCACCGTGGCCGACATCATCGTCTCGGTGGACGAGCCCATCGATGCCACCCAGTGCGGCGGTAAGGAAAACTGTCTGGGCGAGGCCGGCCGCTGCATGACGCACGAGCTGTGGGCCGCGCTGAACCAGCGCATGGTGGAGTTCCTGGATTCCGTCACGCTGCAAAAGCTGGTGGACGAGCAACTGGCCAAGGGCATCCAGATCGAGGACAAGCCCGTGGTGCGTCGTGCCATCTCCACGGCACCCGTGGTCAAGCCCATCCGCGTGAACGCCCCCAATTCGGTGTTCGCACTGGGCAATGCATTTGCCAAGTCCTGATAGGACCTAGGTAGGCTTTGTTCCGGCGGCCGTCTGGGCCGCCAAGTCTCAAGCAGGGCAGGGGCGGTATGCATGGCTGTGCGGCATACGCCCGATGTCCGGATGTCGCCTGAGCGCATCGATTCCCTCACGATTTGTCAGCCAAGAACTAGATTGAGCCAGTCATGGACATGACCCCGCACTTCCCCATTTATCTCGACTATGGCGCGACCACGCCTGTAGACCCCCGTGTGGCTGACGCCATGATCCCCTGGCTGCGTGAGCATTTCGGCAACGCCGCATCGCGCAGCCATGCCTGGGGCTGGGAAGCAGAAGAGGCGGTGGAAAAGGCCCGCAAGCAGGTGGCCGAACTGATCAACGCCGATCCGCGTGAAATCGTCTGGACCAGCGGCGCGACCGAGTCCGACAACCTGGCCATCAAGGGCGCGGCCCATTTCTACCAGGGCAAGGGCAAGCACCTGATCACGGTGAAAACCGAACACAAGGCCGTGCTGGACACCATGCGCGAACTGGAGCGCCAGGGCTTTGAAGTCACCTATCTGGACGTGAAGGAAAACGGTCTGCTGGACCTAGAAGTGTTCAAGGCCGCGATCCGTCCCGACACCATCCTGGTCAGCGTGATGGCCGTGAACAACGAGATCGGCGTGGTGCAGGATCTGAACGCCATCGGCTCCATCTGCCGCGAAAAGGGCATCATCTTCCACGTGGACGCGGCTCAGGCCACAGGCAAGATGCCTCTGGACATGCAGACCATGCCCATCGACCTGATGAGCCTGGCTTCGCACAAGACCTACGGCCCCAAGGGCATAGGCGCGCTCTATGTGCGCCGCAAACCCCGCGTGCGCCTGGAAGCGCAAATGCACGGCGGTGGCCATGAGCGCGGCATGCGCTCCGGCACTCTGGCTACCCACCAGATCGTGGGCATGGGCGAAGCCTTCCGCATCGCCAAGGAGGAAATGGCCAAGGACATGGAGCATGCGCGCGTGCTGCGCGAGCGCCTGCTCAACGGCCTCAAGGATCTGGAGCAGGTCTTTGTGAACGGCGACATGGAGCACGGCGTGCCCCATTACCTGAACATGAGTTTCAATTTCGTCGAGGGCGAGTCCCTGATCATGGGTATCAAGGGCCTGGCCGTGTCCTCGGGCTCGGCCTGCACCTCGGCCAGTCTGGAGCCCAGCTATGTGCTGCGCGCCCTGGGCCGCAGCGACGAGCTGGCTCATAGCTCGCTGCGCATGACCTTCGGCCGTTTCACGACCGAGGAAGAGATTGATTACGCGATCAAGTCGATCCGCGAGAACGTGGTGAAGCTGCGCGAGCTGAGCCCGCTGTGGGAGATGTACAAAGACGGCATCGACCTCAGCACTATTCAATGGGCGGCACACTAAGTACAGATTAAAAGAGTTGAAGAGGTAGACACCATGGCTTACTCCGACAAAGTTGTTGACCACTATGAAAACCCCCGCAACGTGGGCTCGTTCGACAAGAACGACGACTCCGTGGGCACGGGTATGGTGGGTGCGCCCGCTTGTGGCGACGTGATGAAGCTGCAGATCAAGGTCAATCCGGCTACCGGCGTGATCGAGGATGCACGCTTCAAGACCTATGGCTGCGGCTCCGCCATCGCCTCGTCTTCGCTGGTGACCGAATGGGTCAAGGGCAAGACGCTGGACGAGGCAGCTGCCCTGAAGAACAGCCAGATTGCCGAAGAGCTGGCTCTGCCGCCCGTGAAGGTGCACTGCTCCATCCTGGCCGAGGACGCCATCAAGGCCGCAGTGAACGACTATCGCGCTAAGCGCACCACCGCGGAGGCCTGAGGCCATGGCGATCTCGATGACCGAGGCGGCCGCCCGTCATGTGAACCGCTACCTGAGCCGTCGCGGCAAGGGGATTGGCGTTCGTTTGGGCGTGAAGACCACGGGCTGCTCCGGTCTGGCCTACAAGCTGGAATATGTGGACGAGGCCCAGCCCGACGACGTAGTCTTCGAAGACCACGGCATCAAGGTGCTGGTCGATCCCAAGAGCCTGGCCTATATCGACGGCACCGAGCTGGACTTTGTGCGCGAAGGCCTGAATGAGGGCTTCAAGTTCCACAACCCGAACGAGCGTGACCGCTGCGGTTGTGGCGAGAGCTTTAGGATTTGATTTCCCCTTGAGTCGCTTCGCGCCTTCCCCCGAGGGGGACGACACCTTCGCTGCGAGGCGGCTCTTGCTCGGTGTCCCTGGCGTGTGTTGCGCCAAGTTTATGTACAGAACCGCCTCAGCCATGCTGCAGGCGGTTTTTTTAATGCCATGAATCTGCAATCCGACGACTTTGAATTGTTTGCCCTGCAGCGCCGTTTCGCGCAGGAGCGCAGCCAGATCGACGCCCGCTGGAAGGAACTCCAGCGTGAAGCGCATCCCGACCGCTTCGCGGCCCAGGGCGCTGCGGCGCAGCGCGTGGCCATGCAGTGGTCGGTGCGCATCAACGAAGCCTATCAGCGCCTCAAGGATCCGCTCAAGCGCGCCGCCTATTTGTGCGAGCTCGGCGGTGCCCCGGTGCGCGCCGAAGACAACACGGCCATGCCGGCTGCCTTCCTGATGCAGCAGATGGAGTGGCGCGAGGCGCTGGAAGACGCCAGCTCCGAAGCGGAACTGGATGCACTCGACGATCAGGTGCTGGGCGCCAAAAAGCAGATGCTGTCCGAGTGCGGCCGCCTGCTCGACGAAGCGCAGGACCCTGTAGCGGCGGTGCAGCAGGTGAGAGCCCTCATGTTTGTTGCGCGATTTGCGCAGGATGTGGAGCGCCGCCGCGATCAACTGGGACAATAAGAACCAGAGCCGCGTTCCGGCGCACCGTCCAAGGGAACGTATCCGATCTTGAGCAGGCCAGCCATGCTGGTCTCAGACATTCCAACAGAAGAAATTCATGGCGCTTTTGCAGATTTCCGAGCCCGGTCAATCCCCCGATCCCCACCAGCGGCGCATTGCCGTGGGTATCGACCTGGGCACGACGCACTCCCTGGTCGCCGCCGTACGCAGCGGCGTTGCCGAGTGCTTGCCCGACGATCAGGGTCGTGTGCTCCTGCCATCGGTGGTGCGCTATATGGAAATGGGCCGTCGCCAGATCGGCTTTGATGCCAAGGCCGCCCAGGCTTCCGATGCGGCCAATACCGTCAGCTCGGCCAAGCGCTTCATGGGCCGCAGCCTGGCCGATATCGAAGCCCCGGAAAAACTGCCTTATCACTTCAAGACCGAAGGCGACGGCAGCGTGATTTCCATCGAGACCGTGGACGGGGCCAAGACCGCCGTGGAAATCAGCGCCGAGATTCTGGCCACGCTGCGCTTTCGTGCCGAAGACACTTTCGATGACGAGCTGTACGGTGCGGTGATCACCGTGCCCGCCTATTTCGACGACGCCCAGCGCCAGGCCACCAAGGATGCGGCCAAGCTGGCCGGCATCAATCTGCTGCGCCTGATCAACGAGCCCACGGCGGCCGCCATTGCCTACGGCCTCGACAACGCTGCCGAAGGCGTGTACGCGGTCTATGACCTGGGCGGCGGCACCTTCGACATTTCGGTGCTGCGCCTGTCGCAAGGGGTGTTCGAGGTGATCGCCACGGGCGGTGACTCGGCCCTGGGCGGCGACGACTACGACGACGCACTGGCCGCCTGGGTGGCCGAGAAGACCGGCGTCCAGCTGCACAACGCGGCGGACAAGACCACCTGGCGGATTGCGGCACGCCACTGCAAGCAGGCTCTCACGGATGCCGAAATCGCAGCGTTTCGCGCCGACATCTCCTCGGGTCCGGTGTCTTTTGAGGTCAAGCGTGAGGAGTTCTGGGCGTTGTCCGCTCACCTGACCGCCAAGAGCCTGTCCGCCGTGCGCCGCGCGCTCAAGGACGCGGCTCTGGACCGCGACGAAGTGCAGGGCGTGGTCATGGTCGGCGGCTCTACGCGCATGCCGCAGATCCGCCAGGCCGTGGCGGATTTCTTCGGCCGCGAACCTCTGATCAATCTCAACCCCGACGAGGTCGTGGCTCTGGGCGCTTCGATCCAGGCCAACCAGCTGGCGGGCAACAACTCCGCGGGCGAGCTGCTGCTGCTGGACGTGATTCCGCTGTCGCTGGGCGTGGAGACCATGGGTGGCCTGGCCGAGCGCATCATCACGCGCAACGAGACCATTCCCACGGCGCGCGCCCAGGACTTCACGACCTACAAGGACGGCCAGACGGCACTCGCGATCCACGTGGTGCAGGGCGAGCGCGACCTGGTGCAGGACTGCCGCAGCCTGGCGCGTTTCGAGCTGCGCGGCATTCCGCCCATGGCGGCCGGCGCCGCGCGTATTCGCGTGACCTTCACCGTCGATGCCGACGGCTTGCTGGCTGTGAGCGCCAAGGAGCAGCTCAGCGGAGTGGAAGCGCATATCAACGTCAAGCCCTCCTATGGCCTGTCCGACGACCAGATCGCGCAGATGCTGCAGGAAGGTTTTGCCACGGCCCAGCAGGACATGAAGGCCCGCGCCCTGGTCGAGGCGCGCGTGGAGGCCGATCGCATGATTCTGGCCACGCACGGCGCGCTGGAGGCCGACGGCGATGTGCTCGGCAGCGCCGAGCGCGAGCATATCGATGCCTTGATGGCCGCCTTGAGCGCGGCCGCGACCGGCGACGATGCCGCCGCCATCGATGCCGCGACCCAGGCCCTGGCCAAGGGCACGGAAGCTTTTGCCGCCGAGCGCATGAACCGCAGCATCCAGCAGGCGCTGGCCGGCAAGAACGTGCAGTCGATATGAAATGTCCCCCCTGAGACGCTTTGCGTCTTCCCCCCAGGGGGACAGCGACCTTTGCTGCGGGGCGGTCCTTGCTGGTCGCTTCGCGTACATCGAAGCTGCAGTTTCAAGGATTCGATGCTTTGGCTGCAGCCACGGACCACAGATACAACTAGAGTAGCAAGCAATGCCCATCATCAAAATTCTTCCCCATGCCGAGTACTGTCCAGAGGGCAAGGAGATCGAAGCGCCCGTCGGCACCTCGATCTGCGAAGCGCTGCTGGACAACGGTGTCAATATCGAGCATGCCTGCGACATGAGCTGTGCCTGTACCACCTGCCATGTCATCGTCAGGGAAGGCTTCAACTCCCTCAACGAGGCCGAGGAGGAAGAGGAAGACCTGCTGGACAAGGCCTGGGGCCTGCAGCCGCAGTCGCGCCTGTCCTGCCAGGCGATTCTGGCGCGCGAGAACCTGACGGTGGAGATTCCCAAGTACTCCATCAACCACGCGAAAGAGAACCACTAACCCCCTGAGCGGCTGCGCCGCTTCCCCCTCTCTCTTCGGGAGGGGGACGATGCCCTCGCCGCGAGGCGGCTCTTGCTCGGCACCCTGGCTTGGGCAGCGCCAGTTTTTGACAATGAGGGCGATGTCTGCGCCACAGTTAACGAAGAGAGAAATAGGATGTCGCGCCAAATTGTTCTGGACACGGAAACCACAGGCCTGTCGCCCATTGATGGCGACCGCCTGATCGAGCTGGGCTGCGTGGAGCTGGTCAACCGCAAGCTCACCGGCAACAATCTGCACCTGTATTTCAATGCGGGCCGCGACAGCCATCCCGATGCCCTGCGCGTGCATGGCATCACCACGGAGTTCCTGGCCGATAAGCCGCGTTTCGAGGAAAAGATCGAGGAGATCTGGGAATACCTGCAGGGCGCGGAACTGATCATCCACAACGCGCCGTTTGACCTGGGCTTTCTCAACAACGAGTTCAAGCTCGCCAAGCGCCCGCCGCTCAAGCAATGCGTGGGCGGGGTCATAGACACCCTGGTCATGGCCAAGGAGATGTACCCGGGCAAGCGCAACTCGCTGGATTCGCTGTGCGACCGTCTGGGCGTGGACAACTCCAACCGCACGCTGCACGGCGCTTTGCTCGACGCCGAACTGCTGGCGGACGTCTACATCAATCTCACGCGCGGCCAGGATGCGTTGCTGATGACCGAGGAGCCCGCGCAGACACAGGCCGCGGGCGCCATGGCGGTGGCTGCGGTGGATCTGAGCAGCTTCAAGCTGCCGGTGCTGCAGGCCAATGCCCAGGAGCTGGAGCTTCATCTGAATGTACTGACCCAGATGGACAAGTCCAGCGGCGGCAAGACCGCCTGGCGCGTGTTTGAAGCCGGGGTTGAAGCTTCATAAGGCTCGAGCCGCTTCACCGGGGTCGGGCTTGCAGTCTTCAGCTCCGATACCTGAGATCTAGCCAGGCCGGCGCCAGCCTCGCCTAAAGCAACAGGCCGCACCACTGTGCTTGAGTGGTGCGGCCTGTCACGTTTGCATTGTGCAGATCAACCAACCGGACGCCGACGGTAAACAGCGGGGCATGTTGAATGGGTTTGCAGTGTTGGTAGACCTGCTTCCATGGACTCCAGTGTGCATGTTGCAGTGCAGAAAAGGTTGCTTCAAATTCTGTAGAAACAGCGTTGCTACAGAAAAATTTTCTGCAACTGCCTAATTGGCGATAAATTCAGGTTTATGGATAGCTTGGATAAAAAGATTCTTTCGGCCCTGCAGGCCAATGCGCGGGCCAGCCTGCAGGAGATAGGCGCCGCGGTCGGGCTCAGCGCTTCGCCGTGCTGGGCGCGCATCAAGAAGATGGAAGAGGCGGGTGTGATCGAGGGCTACACGGTGAGGCTCAACCCTCAGGCTCTGGGACTGGCCGACACGGTGCTGGTCATGGTGACGCTGGGCAGCCATTCCGACAACACGCTGGAGAAGTTCGGCGAGGTGCTGGCGACGATTCCCGAGGTCGTGGAGGCGCACCTGGTCTCGGGCGAGTACGACTATCTGCTGCGCATCGTCGTCAAAGACACGCGCGACTACGAGCGCCTGCTGCGCGAGAAGCTCTACAAGATCAAGGGCATACGTCACAGCCAGTCCTGCTTTGTGCTGCGTACGCTGAAGAAAGCCGAGCTGCCGCTCGGCGTCTGAGGGGACGAGGCGCTCCCTTTTCTTCGGCTGGGAGGTCGTCGCGAACCGGAAGCCCGGGCGCCAGCCACCGGGGATAGCTCAGGCAAAAAAAGAGAGGCCTGGGCCTCTCCTTTGGCGGTGCAGGCCGGCGCTGCCGCGGGCTGTCTGTCAGTTGCCCAGATTGCGTATGGCTTCGGGCGTGTACTGGCTTTGCTTGAGATTGTCCTTGCCCAGAATCGGCGCCTTGGCGCGTTCCTGGAACAGGTTCATGCCGACATAGGCACCCGAGTTCAGGTCGTAGTAGAACGAGCTGCCCGCATGCCACTTCTTGATGTCGTAGGCGTAGTAGTAATTGATCTCACCGTATTGCCACAGCTGGCCGCGCGCATCGTAGAAGTCTCCGGCCACGGCGTGGCCCGTGTCTTCGTCGATGAACATCACGCGCTTGGAGTACAGGTGGCGGTAGCTGGGCTTGAGCTTGCCCTCCAGCACCCAGACGCGGCGCAGCTCGTAGCGGGTATAGGCGGGATTGGGGTGGCCGGGCTTGAGCAGGTCCGTGTACTTGATCTGCTGGTGGATGCGGAAGGCATTGGCGGGAATGAACATCTCGCGCTTGCCGTGCAGAGTCCATTCGTAGCGGTCCGAGGCGCCGTTGAACAGGCGGTCGGAATCCAGCGTCACCTTGCCGCTGGAGCCGGGCACGGGCTGGTCGTAGCCGAACTCGGGCAGCTGGCGCACGCGGCGCGTGCCGGGGTCGTAGTTCCAGGCCAGGCGCTTGTCCGTGCCGAAGTTCATGGGCTCGATGGACAGAATCACGCCGCCTTTTTCGCGCTCGGGCAGGATGGTGAAATTGGTCACCCAGGCGTATTTGCCGTCATTGGGCTTGCCCAGGTTTTCACGAGAGTCGTAGCGGCTGAGCTGGACGTAGCTGGTGCGGCCCCAGGCCGTGTCGCCGCTGGTGCTGACGATGGCCAGATCGCGCTCAACCTCCTCGGTGCTGGCGCGGCTGGGGATCATATTGTTCCAGAACAGCTCCAGCCCGGTCTTGGGAATGGGGAAGGGCAGGGCGCCCATGAAGCCCTTGACGCCGTTGCCGTCGTTGATGACCTCGGCTTCCAGCGCGTTGTGCTTGACGACCGCGCAGATCTCGTCGTCATAGCGGAAGTCGCGGTGGCCCGGATAGACCGGAATGCGCATGCTATTGGGGAACTTCTTGAGCAAGGCCTTCTGGCCGTCGCTGAGCTTGTCGGCGTACTGGGCCAGATTGGCCGCCGTGATCTCGAACAGCGGCTTTTCATGGGCATAGATATCGGGCTGGAACTGCCCCACCGATTTGGTGAACTTCACATCGGGCGGCACGCCCAGGATCTTGCCGGTAAACGCAGGAATGCTGCCATCGGCATTGCCGGCCTTGATGGCTCCGGTGCAGGTCAGCTCCTTGCCCAGCTTGTCGGCTTCGGCCGCGGGCACCTTGGCAAAGGCGGTCCCGGCGGCCATCAGGCCCAGGGCGAGTATCGTGCTCAGTTGCTTTCGATTCATGTCTCTTGTTTTTGTGGGGGTTGCGATGGCTCCATTCTTGGGTTAATCGCTCGTGTAGGAATCGTCTGATAAGACTACACGGGTTGTATGTATAGATGTATGCGCGCGACGGGCATGAAAAAAGGCAGCATGTTGCCGATGCTGCCTTGTGACCGAGCTGGGATGTGCCTAGCGCGAGCCGCGCAGGTCCATCTCGGTGTATTTCACGATCTTGGAGCCCGTGGCCAGCTTGTAGCTGAACCAGATCAGCAGGAACAGCGGCAGGCCGATATAGGTGGCGATGGCGCCCACCCAGTCGATCTTGTCCGAGAGGAAGTTCTCGTAGTTCTGACCCAGGGTGATGATCAGGCACAGCACAAAGGCGAACACCGGACCGAAGGGGAAGGCCGCAGCCTTGTAGGGCAGCTGGCTCATATCGTAGTTCTGCGCTTCGCAGCCCTTGCGGAAGCGATAGTGGCTGACGGCAATGCCCAGCCAGGCCACGAAGCCGCACATGCCCGAAAGATTGAGCAGCCAGATGTAGACCACCTTGGGGCTGAAGATATTGGTCAGAAAGCACAGCGCCGCGATGGCCGTGGTGGCCAGCAGGGCCAGCACAGGCACGCCGCGTCCGTTGACGCGCGCGAAGATCCGGGGCGCCATGCCCTGGCTGGCCAATGCGTAGAGCATGCGCGTGGAGGCATACATGCCCGAGTTGCCCGCGGACAGCACCGAGGTCAGCACCACGGCGTTCATGATGGCGGCAGCCGACAGCAGACCGGCGCGTTCGAACACCAGCGTGAACGGACTCACGGCGATGTCGCCGAGATCGTTCTTGAGCAGCTTGGGATCGGTATAGGGGATCAGCAGACCGATGATGAGGATGGCGAACACATAGAACAGCAGAATGCGCCAGAACACCTTGCGCACGGCCTTGGGCACGTTCTTGGCGGGATCTTCCGATTCACCGGCCGCAATGCCGATCAGCTCCGTGCCCTGGAACGAGAAGCCCACCACCATGGCCACGCCTATCAGTGCCGCGAAGCCGCCCGCGAACGGCGCATCGCCGATGCTGAAATTGGCGATATTGCCCCAGATGCCTTCGGGAGCGCCGCCCTTGAGAATGCCGAAGATCATCAGCACGCCGATGGCGATGAACACCAGCACCGTGGTCACCTTGATGGCGGCGAACCAGAACTCCGATTCGCCAAAGCCCCGTGCCGACAGAATGTTGAGGCCGAACATCAGGGCCAGAAACAGCGCGCTCCAGAGCACGCCGTCGATGCCGGGGAACCAGTAGGCCATCACCAACTGCGCGGCCACCAGGTCCACCGCAATGGTCACGGCCCAGTTGTACCAGTAGTTCCAGCCCAGGGCGAAGCCGAAGCCCTCGTCCACATACCTGGCGCCGTAGGTGGCAAACGAGCCTGAGACCGGCATGTGCGCGGCCATCTCGCCCAGGCTGGTCATCAGGAAATAGACCATCAGACCCACGATGACATAGGCCAGCAGGGCGCCGCCCGGGCCGGCCTGCGAGATGGTGGCGCCCGAGGCGACGAAAAGCCCGGTACCGATGGAGCCGCCGATGGCGATCATCGACATATGGCGGGCCTTGAGGGACCGGTGCAAGTGGCCGGAGTCCTGCTCCGCGGCCTTAGAGGTTTGGCTATCGCTCATGAAAGATGTTGGTTCTGGCAAGGCATGGGGCTGTTGAGCCGGCGGGCCAATGAATGCGGCCCGAGCCATGTCTTGCGCCGTTGTGGACAGTTGCCGGTGGCATCTGGATATCAACGTGGCCGGCGCGATCGGCGATGACATGCATCGCGCCGAGCGGCTGCCGATAGGGTGCAGATTGTGAGTGATTTGCGGCCCGGCCGTGCGCCGAGCGCCGCATGTTTCACGCTGCCTGAAGCAAGGTGCGTATTAACTTGTTGATTCTTATGCGTAAACCTGCTGTTGATGTCGGTGCGAAATATAAGTCAACCGTAGTCAAAACGTCATTCAAGCCTGAGAAACCAACGGAGGGGAAGGGATTCAACTATCGTGTTTTTGCGGATTTTCTATGACATTTCATCAAAATATGACGTCATATCGTCAATATATATGGGCGAATAAGGAGCTGTGTGTAAGAAAAAAAGCTGCAAGCCCATATTTTCAAAGGGCTGGCAGCTTCTGTTTTGATAGTGCCGTAGCTGGCTCAGCTCAGCAGCAGCGCATCGTCGGCCAGCTTTTCGCCGCGCACCTTCTCGAACATGTGCAGCAGGTCGGGCACGTCCATCTTGGCGCGCTCTTCGCCGCTCACATCCAGAACCACCTGGCCCTGGTGCAGCATCACGGTACGCGTGCCCACGTCCAGCGCCTGGCGCATGCTGTGCGTCACCATCATGGTGGTGAGCTTGGCTTCCTGCACGATGCGCGCGGTCAGCTGCAGCACGAAGTCGGCGGTGCGCGGATCGAGGGCCGCGGTGTGCTCGTCGAGCAGCAGGATGCGCGAGGGCTGCAGGGCCGCCATCAGCAGGCTCACGGCCTGGCGCTGGCCGCCCGAGAGCAGGCCGATGCGGTCGGTCAAGCGGTTTTCCAGGCCCAGGCCCAGCGTGGACAGGCGTTCGCGGTACAGATCGCGGTTGGCGTTCTTCACGGCCTTGGACAGGCCGCGGAAGTTGCCGCGCTCATGGGCCAGCGCCATGTTTTCCTCGATCGACAGGTCTTCGCAGGTGCCCGCCATGGGGTCCTGGAACACGCGCGCCACCTGTTTGGAGCGCGCCCAGACGGGCATGCGCGTCATGTCGATGCCGGC
The DNA here is from genome assembly GCF_041079535.1 of Comamonas guangdongensis. Lineage (NCBI taxonomy): Bacteria > Pseudomonadati > Pseudomonadota > Betaproteobacteria > Burkholderiales > Comamonadaceae > Comamonas > Comamonas guangdongensis. The sequence continues at coordinate 94,038 of NZ_JBFYGN010000015.1, forward strand.
GATCTCGACCGTCCCCTTGTCCACGCTCTGGTCGCCCGAGACGCAGTTGAGAAAGGTGGACTTGCCCGCGCCGTTGGAGCCGATGACGGTGACGAACTGGCCCTCGGGGATGGACAGAGAGAGGCCGCGCAGCGCGCGTGTCTCGATGGGGGTGCCAGGATTGAAGGTCAGTTCCAGGTTTTGTGCATTCAGCATGGTGTTCTCCGCACTTTCTTCTTATTTGCGCTTGGCGAGTTTTTTCTTGAGCTGCGGTATCACCAGGGCCACGGTCACCAGCACGGCCGTGACCAGGTTCAGATCCTGGGCCTTGAGGCCGATGGCATCGATGTTCAGGGCTGCGGCGATGAAGAAGCGGTAGACGATGGCGCCGATGACCACGGCCAGCGTGGCCCAGATGATCTTGCGCGAGGGCAGGATGCTCTCGCCCACGATCACGGCAGCCAGGCCGATGACGATGGTGCCAATGCCCATGGAAATGTCGGAGCCGCCCTGGGTCTGCACGAACAGTGCGCCGGCCAGGCCGACCAGGGCGTTGGAAATCGCCATGCCCAGCAGAATCATGGCGCCGGTGTTCACGCCCTGGGAGCGGGCCATGCGCGCGTTGGAGCCCGTGGAGCGAATCGCCAGGCCGCGCTCGGTGGCGAAGAACCAGTCCAGCGCCAGCTTGGCCGCGAGCACGAAGCCCGTCAGGATGATGGGACGCATCACATAGTCGGGGATGCTGTCGGGCTGCAGCATGGTGAACAGCGTGGGATCGTTGATCAGCGGCACGTTGGGGCCGCCCATGATGCGCAGATTGACCGAGTACAGGCCGATCATCATCAGGATCGAGGCCAGCAGGTCCATGATCTTCAGGCGCACATTGAGCCAGCCGGTGATGAAGCCTGCCACGGCACCGGCAGCGGTACCGGCCAGCGTGGCCAGCCAGGGGTTGGTGCCGTGGGAAATCAGGATGGCGCAGATGGCGCCGCCGAGCGGAAAGCTGCCGTCCACCGTGAGGTCGGGAAAACGCAGCAGGCGAAAGGAGATGAAGACACCCAGCGCTACCAGGCTGAAGATCAGGCCGATTTCAACGGCACCGAGCAGGGAAAAGAGAGACATACGGTAAGCGGCTGTGCGCGAAAAACGTATTAAAAAAGGCAGGGCCCTGTGTGTTGTCAAGGCTCCTGCCGCTGTTGCCGCGCTGCCGGGGCTTGTGGCCGCAGCGCAGCCCGGGACTTACTTCACGACCTGAGCAGCAGACTTGATCAGGGTGTCGGACAGCTTCACGCCTTGCTTTTCGGCGGCGCCGGGGTTCACGAACAGCTCCATCTTGGTGCTGACTTCGGGCTTGATGTCGCCGGGCTTCTCGCCCTTGAGGATGCGCACCACCATGCGGCCGGTCTGTTCGCCCAGGTCGCGGTAGTTGATGCCGTAGGCGGCTACGGCGCCACGCTTGACGGAGTCGGTGTCCGAAGCCACCAGGGGAATCTTGGCGTCCTGGCCGACCTTGACCAGGGATTCATAGGCCGACACCACGTTGTTGTCGGTGTTGGTGTAGATCACGTCCACCTTGCCCACCAGGGAGCGCGCGGCGCTGCTCACGTCCACCGAGCGGGGGGCGGCGGCGGTCACCAGGGTCCAGCCCATCTTTGGCAGCAGGGCCTGCAGTTCCTTGACGACCACGGCGGAGTTGGCTTCGCCGGGGTTGTAGACCATGCCGATGCGCTTGGCATTGGGCACGACCTGCTTGACCAGATCCATCTGCTTGTCCAGGGCCAGCAGATCGGACACGCCGGTCACATTGTTCTTGGAGGGTTCCCAGCTGGCGACCAGCTTGGCGGCCACGGGGTCGGTCACGGCGGAGAACACCACGGGCACCGTCTTGGTGGCGGCGATCACGGCCTGGGCCGAGGGCGTGGCGATGGCCACGATGGCATCGGGCTTGTCGCCCACGAACTTGCGCGCGATCTGGGCTGCGGTGCCGGTGTTGCCCTGGGCGCTCTGGTATTGCCACTTCAGGCTCTTGCCTTCTTCGTAGCCGGCGGCCTTCAGGGCATCCTTGACGCCATCGCGCACAGCGTCCAGAGCAGGGTGCTCGACAATGGCGGTCACGGCCACGGACTTGGTCTCCGCGGCATAGGCACCCGAAATGGCGGAAATGGCCAAAGCCAGTGTGCCCATGCGGGCCCAGGACAGCTGTTTCATGTGTATCTCCAGCGTTTGTTGTGTGTTTCAGATGGTGTTTAAGACGGCTGCACTTGAATCCACAGCGCCTCGCGGCAAAGTCTACTGCACCGATCTGCTTGTCTCGTCGCTTCAGATAACCCTGTTTATCCCTATATGGCAATCGCCAAAAAATGGCATGAAAGCTGCAAAAAGCTGAGATTTACCGGGTCAAGCCTGCATTAATGTATGGAAATCATCCGCAATTTTGCGTCGTGCAGGTCTTTATTCATGGCTCTGGCTGCACTTTTCCTGCGTTGTGCCGGATTTGCTGCGGGAGTTTTTGCTAATTGCTTGGTTTTTGATCGGCTGCAGAAGCCGGCGCTATAGCGTTTGCAAGCGGTATTCGGAGCACTTTTCTGCACCGCCCAGGCCTGGGCGGCGAGCGCCATCCGGCCGTCTTCGGCGGGTATGTCCTTGATGACAGCGCGGCCTATAAAAAAAGCCTGCGCGGGCAGGACCGGCGCAGGCTTTTTGTGGGGCAGGGCAGCTTTGCTTACATGCCCGAATAGTTGGGGCCGCCGCCGCCTTCAGGCGTGACCCAGACGATGTTCTGCATCGGGTCCTTGATGTCGCAGGTCTTGCAGTGCACGCAGTTCTGCGCGTTGATCTGCAGGCGCTGCTTGCCGGCATCGGCCTCGTCTTCCACAAACTCGTACACCCCGGCCGGGCAGTAGCGCTGCTCGGGGCCCGCGAACTTGGTCAGGTTCACATTGACGGGAACGCCGGCGTCCTTGAGCGTCAGGTGCGCGGGCTGGTTCTCGGCGTGGTTGGTGTTGCTGATGAAGACGCTGGAGAGGCGGTCAAAGGTCAGCTTGCCGTCGGGCTTGGGGTACTCGATGGGTGTGCATTCGGCCGCGGGCTTGAGGTAGGCGTGATCGGGCTTGTTGCGGTGCAGCGTCCAGGGGATGTTACCGCGCAGCACGAATTGCTCGAGGCCGTTCATCAGCGTGGCCGTGGTCAGGCCCTTCTTGAACCAGGCCTTGAAGTTGCGGGCCTTCCACAGTTCGTCGTACAGCCAGCTGTTCTCGAAGCTGTAGGTATAGGCGCTGAGTTCATCGTGCTGGCGACCGGCGACGAGGGCGTCGTAGGCGGCCTCGGCGGCCAGCATGCCGGTCTTGATGGCGGCATGGCTGCCCTTGATGCGGCTGACATTGAGGAAACCTGCGTCGCAGCCCACCAGAGCGCCGCCCGGGAAGACAAAGCGCGGCAGGCTGGAGATGCCGCCGGCCGTGATGGCGCGCGCGCCGTAGGAGATGCGCTTGGCGGGCTTGATGCCCTGGGATTCGTCGCCTTCGAGGTAGTAGCGGATGTTGGGATGGGTCTTCCAGCGCTGCATCTCCTCGAACGGAGACAGATAGGGGTTGGAATAGTCCAGGCCGGTGATGAAGCCCAGCGTCACCAGATTGTCTTCGAGGTGATAGAGGAAGGCGCCGCCATAGGTGTCGCTCTTCATGGGCCAGCCGGCGGTGTGCAGCACCATGCCGGGCTTGTGGCGCTTGGGGTCGATTTCCCAGAGTTCCTTGACGCCGAGGCCATAGGTTTGCGGGTCGCGGTTGGCGTCCAGGCTGAACTTGGCGATCACCTGCTTGCCCAGGTGGCCGCGAGCGCCTTCGGAGAAGATGGTGTACTTGGCATGCAGCTCCATGCCCAGCTGGAAGTCGCCCGTGGGCTCGCCATCCTTGCCCACGCCCATATTGCCCGTGGCCACGCCCTTGACCGAGCCGTCCTCGTTGTACAGCACTTCGGCGGCCGCAAAGCCGGGGAAGATTTCCACGCCCAGGGCTTCGGCCTGCTCGGCCAACCACTTGGTGAAGAAGCCCAGGCGCACGATGTAGTTGCCCTCGTTGTGGAAGCACTTGGGCAGCAGCCAGTTGGGAGTGCGCAGCGAGTTCTTCTCGCCCAGGAACACCATGGCGTCGTCGGTCACGGGCTGGTTCAGGGGCGCGCCCTTTTCCTTCCAGTCGGGGATCAGCTCATTGAGCGCACGCGGGTCCATGATGGCGCCCGACAGCGTATGGGCGCCGGGCTCCGAGCCTTTCTCCAGCACGACGACGGAGACATCCTGACCTTTTTCCGCAGCCAGCTGCTTGAGGCGGATGGCCGTGGCCAGGCCACCGGGGCCCCCACCCACCACCACCACGTCATATTCCATGGCCTCGCGCGGGCCGTATTGGGCCAGGATTTCTTCGTTTGTCATCGGGAGAGTCTCGCTTGAATAATGAATTGGAAAACCGGCGTGCGCGGCCTGGCAGCTAGCTGCTGGAAAAAACCGCGATGCGGGCGATTCTATGCTGGCCTTTCGGCACGACCGTGCAGATTTGGCGACAGCGTCTCGCAGCGGCTTGCGGCAAAGTCCATAGGCTAGAGCCCGTGCCAGGGAGCGCCATCCCTCAAAGCAACTAGAGCGGCTTGAGTATGCAGGGCCGGGAAAGTCCAACCAGACAGGAGACAAAGTGCTATGAAAATTGAGTTGCCCGAGCAAAAGAAGCAGGTCTATGAAACGCGTTTCCCCGTGCGCTGGGGCGATATGGATGCCATGGGCCATGTGAACAACGCCCAGTACTTCCGCTATCTGGAAACGGCCCGTATCGACTGGATGCGCAGCATAGGCCTGAATCCCGACCCGAGCGGCCAGGGGCCGGTCATCGTCAATGCCTTCTGCAATTTCTATCAGCAGCTCAGCTATCCCGACGAGGTGCTGCTCAAGATGTTCGTCAGCGACCCCGCCCGCACGACCTTCGAGACCTGGGCCACCATGGAGCGGGTGGCCCAGCCCGGCGTGATCTGCGCCGCCGGCGGCGGCACGGTGATCTGGGTGGACTTTCCCCGGCAGAAGGCCGCGGACCTGCCGGGCTGGATACGCTCCATGGCGAGGACCTGAGTTGTTCGGAAAACCGAATTTCTACAGCTTGAAGAGTTCGGAAATTCGGTGTCTTTCATGCAAAAAAGTATGGTGCTTATAAGTAAATCATGGGCTTAGGCCCGGGGTTTATGTTGGCACGGTATGTGCTTTGATCGTGCAGGGCCGCGCCAGCGCGGTCCGCTAAAGCTGGGGCTTGCCCGACGGAATGGATTTAGCTCCAGTCCGGCGGCGCCCCAGTTTTGTTGCCGCCTCCAGGACCTCGGCCAGACATGGCGGAGGTCCTGGAGGCGGCTTGGACAACGCATACCAAGAATTCGACAATGAAATCCAATCGCCTGACCATAATGGTCTTGCTGGCCATGGCACTGGGGGTGCTTGTGGGCTACGTGGTGCACACCTCTGCCGCCACGCCTGAAGCAGCCAAGGAGATCGCCAGCTATTTCGGCATCCTCACGGATGTGTTCCTGCGCATGATCAAGATGATCATTGCGCCCCTGGTGTTTACCACCCTGGTGGCGGGCCTAGCCAATATGGGCGACGCCAAGTCCGTGGGCCGCGTCGGCGGCCGCGCTCTGGGCTGGTTCATCGCAGCATCGTTTTGCTCGCTGTTCCTGGGCCTGTTCTACGCCAATCTGCTGCAGCCCGGCCACGGTCTGAGGGTGGATCTGCCCAGCAGCGCCGACGGCCTGGGCCTGAAGACCTCGGCGCTGAACCTCAAGGACTTCATCACCCACGTCTTCCCCAAGAATATCTTCGAGGCGATGGCGACCAACGAGGTGCTGCAGATCCTGGTGTTCGCGCTGTTCTTCGGCCTGGCGCTCGGCTATCTGCACCACCAGAAGAAGCACATGCTGGTGGACCTGATGGATGAGGTCTCCCATGTGATGCTGCGCGTCACCGGCTATGTGATGCGCTTTGCGCCCGTGGGCGTGTTTGGCGCCGTGGCCGACACCATCGCCACCCATGGCCTGGGCATGCTGTCCGTGTTCGGCAAGTTCATGATCTGCTTCTATATCGCGCTGGCCACGCTGTGGGTGCTGCTGACGCTGGCCGGCTATCTGGTGCTGGGCCGCGACGTGTTCCGCCTGCTGGGGCTGATCCGCGGCTCGCTGCTGGTGGGCTTCTTCACGGCCAGCAGCGAATCGACGCTGCCCAAGCTGATGGAGCAGCTGGAAGAGTTCGGCATCAAGCCGCGCATCACGGGCTTTGTGCTGCCCCTGGGCTATTCCTTCAATCTGGATGGCTCGATGATCTACACCACCTTCCTGGCCATCTTCATCTCGCAGGCCTATGGCATCGAGATGTCGCTGACGGCGCAGATCACCATGCTGCTGGTGCTCATGGTCTCGAGCAAGGGCATCGCCGGCGTGCCGCGTGCATCGCTGGTGGTGGTGGCCGCCGTGCTGCCCATGTTCGGTTTGCCGGAAGCCGGCATTTTGCTGATCCTGGGCATCGACCACTTCCTGGACATGGGCCGCACGCTGACCAATGTGCTGGGCAATGCCATCGCCACGGCCGTGGTGGCCAAGTGGGAAGGCAACAGCGACGACGAGGCCGAGCCGCAGGCCGATGCGGCCTTGGTGGCTCTGCCCGAGGCGGAGCGCCTGGCCGCCTGACGGCCAGACCCTGATTGCCTGATCTGCGTCTAAAACCGGCCGCCCAGGGCGCGGCGGTCGGCACTGCTACCATGGCGGACCCCATGTCCGCTCTATCCCTTGCCCGGCCGCCGCGCCTGTCCGTCCTGCTGTCGCTTGCCTGCCTGTGGCTGCTGCTGAGCGGGCTGGGCGGCTGGGGCGTGCATTGGCTGGCGCAGCAGGCCGGCATTGCGGATCTGCGCGCCTCGGGCGAGCACCGCATGGATCTGTATGCGGCCAGCCTGGAGCGGGAGGTGGACAAATACGCGTTCCTGCCCGCCATCGTGGCGCTGGAGCAAGAGGTCCAGACCCTGCTGAGCCGGCCCGACGATGCAGCGCTGCAGCAGCGTGTGAACCGGTATCTTGAGCAGCTCAGTGACCGCGCGGGCACGCTCAGTGTCTATGTGGTGGACAGCCACGGCAAGGTCAAGGTCGCCAGCAACTGGCGGCGCCCCGACAGCTTCGTCGGCGAGGACCTGAGTTTCCGGCCCTATTACCGCGAGGCCCTGCGTGCGGGCGGCGGCCGCTACTTCGGCATCGGCACCACGCGTGGCGAGCCCGGTTACTACCTCACCAGCACTCTGGGGCCCACGCCGGGCCAGGTGCAGGGCGTGGCCGTGGTCAAAGTGGGGCTGGCGCAGCTGGAGCAGTCCTGGGCCGCGGTGGAGTCTCCGGTGCTGGTCAGCGACGAGAACGGCGTGCTGATTCTCAGCAATCGGCCCGAGTGGAAGTTCACCACCTTGCAGCCGCTGGACGAGGCCACGCGCCAGCAGCTTGCAAATTCCCAGAAATACAACCGGCGTGTCCTGCAGCCACTGGGCTGGCAGGTGCTGCGCGCACTCGACGCCAACACGGCCCTGGTGCGGTTGCAGCCCGAGGCCGGCGCAGCATCTGCGGCCGGCCCGTTCCTGGCCCAGTCGCGCCCGCTGGTGGGCACGCCCTGGCGCATGACGGTGCTGTCATCGCTGCGGCCTGTCAACCAGCTGGCGCTGAGCCGCGCCTGGGTGGCTGCGGCGCTGACGGCCCTGGTGCTGCTGCTGGCGGCCCTGCTGTACCAGCGCCGCCAGCATCTGCGCGAGCAGCTGGCCGCGCAGGCCGCGCTGCAGGCCGCGAACGACGCGCTGGAGCGCAAGGTGGAGCAGCGCACCGAGGATCTGTCGCTCGCCAACCAGGCCCTGCAGCAGGAGGTGGCCGAGCGCGTGCAGGCCGAGGCCACGCTGCGCGCGGCCCAGGACGAGCTGGTGCAGGCCGGCAAGCTGGCCGTGATCGGGCAGCTCTCGACCGAGGTCGCGCACGAGCTCAACCAGCCGCTTGCGGCCTTGCGGGCCCTGGCGGGCAATAGCCAGCGCTTTCTGGAGCGCGGCCAGCCCGAGATGGCGCACAGCAATCTGCAGCGCATGGCCGAGCTGGCCGACCGCATGGGGCATATTACCGGGCAGTTGCGCAACTTCGCGCGCAAATCCGCGGGGCAGCCTCAGCGGGTGGAGCTGGCCCAGGTGGTCGAGGGCGCGCTGGCCGTGCTGGAGCCGCGCATTTCCCAGAGCGCAGCGCTGGTCAGTTGCAAGCTGCATCAGCCCGACCTGAAAGCCTGGTGCGATGCCAACCGCGTGCAGCAGGTGCTGATCAATCTGCTGGGCAATGCTCTGGATTCCATGCGCGAGAGCAGCCGGCCGTGCATCGAGATCGAGTGCCTGCAATCGGAGTCATGGGCGCAGATCAGCGTGCGCGACCACGGTCCCGGGCTGAGCGAGCAGGCCGCGGCCCATCTGTTCGAGCCCTTCTTCACCACCAAACCCGAGGGCCAGGGCCTGGGTCTGGGCCTTTCGCTGTCGGCTGATATCGCGCGCACCGGCGGCGGCCGCCTGCAAGGCGGCAACCATCCGCAGGGCGGGGCCATCTTCACGCTGAGTCTGCCGTTAGCGGATACTCAGCCGCTATGCTGATTGAGCGCTGTCCATGAATTCCCCCGTCCAAGCCCTGATTGTCGAAGACGACGCCGATGTCGCCATGGCCTGCGCACAGGCTTTGCAGCTCGAAGGTATCGCATGCCTGAGCGTGAGCAGCGCCGAGCTCGCGCAAAAGCAGCTGTCCTACGATTTTGCGGGCGTGGTGGTCAGCGATATCCGCTTGCCGCGCATGAGCGGGCTGGAGCTGCAGAGCGCCATCCATGCCATGGACGCCGAGCTTCCCGTGATTCTGATCACCGGCCATGGCGATATTTCCATGGCCGTGCAGGCCATGAAGGCCGGGGCCGCGGATTTCCTGGAAAAGCCGTTTGCGCCCGAGCGTCTGGTCGAGGCCGTGCGCCGCGCGCTGGAGCGCCGCCGCCTGGTGCTGGAGGTACGCAGCCTGCGCGCGCAGCTGCAGAACCGCGACACGCTGCAGCACCAGCTGCTGGGGCAGTCGCAGGCCATGCAGCAGCTGCGGCGCACGGTGCAAAGCCTGGCTAGCAGTGAGGCCGATGTGCTGCTCTGGGGCGAGACCGGCACCGGCAAGGAGAGGGTGGCGCGCTGCCTGCACGAGGCCAGCCGCCGCCGCGAGGGCAATTTTGTGGCCGTCAACTGCGGCGGTCTGCCCGAGACCCTGTTCGACAGCGAAATGTTCGGCAGCGAGGCCGGCGCGTTCACGGGCGCGGGCAAGAAGCGCATAGGCAAGATCGAACATGCGAGCGGCGGCACCCTGTTCCTCGACGAGATCGAGAGCATGCCCATGGCCATGCAGATCAAGCTGCTGCGTGTGCTGCAGGAGAGGGTGCTGGAGCGCCTGGGCTCCAATACCCTGATCCCCGTCGACTGCCGCGTGGTTGCGGCCACCAAGGTGGACCTGCTGGAGCTCAGCCGCCAGGGGCTGTTCCGCGCCGATCTGTATTACCGCCTGAACGTGGTCACCGTAAGCCTGCCGCCTCTGCGCGAGCGCCGCGAAGACATTCCTCTGCTGTTCGAGCATTTCGTGCTGCAGGCCGCGGCGCGCCACCAGAGGCCCGTGCCCGAGCTGACGCCCGCAAGGCTGCAGACGCTGATGGCCCATGACTGGCCCGGCAATGTGCGCGAGCTGCGCAATGTGGCCGAACGCATGCTGCTGGGCATAGAGGCGGGCTTGCCGCCGCTTGGCGCCGAGCCGGACCCGTCGTCGGTGCCGACGCGCTCGCTGTCCGGCACCATGGAGTCCATAGAGCGCGCGCTGATCGCCGATGCGCTGCGCCAGAACGCGGGCAATCTGACGCGCACCGCGCAGGCGCTGAACACGCCCAAGACCACGCTGCACGACAAGATCCGCAAATACGGATTGCAGTGAAGGCGCAGGCTCTGCGCATTGCTGCGGGGTGCCGGTTCATTCGGCGGCGTGGTGCAAGGCAAACGGACCGGACGGATATTCGCAGCAGCATATGCGCAACGCGATTCTGGCCGTCTGCGTGCCGGCCGTATAGAATCCGCAGCCTGTTCATCCTTCTTGATGCTGCTGCTCGAAGGTGCGTCGCGCCCCCCCGCTAGTTTGGGGCGCTGTTTTTGCGTACCTGATTTCTCAGCATCATGTCCCCTTCTTCCGGGAAGCTTTCCCGACTGCAAAAAGCCCTGTCGCGTCAGGGCATCCAGGTCTCGTTTCGGGACAACATCTATCAAATCCATAACGAGCAGGCGGCCGCCACCATCCTGCTGCCCGCCAGCTTGCCGCTGGAGCACAAGGCCGTGAGCCAGCTGCTGGATTTCGCTTCCGTGGCCGATCCCCATGGCCGCGGTGCCGTCTGCAAGGCCTGCGCCACGCCGGACTTTCACCCCGGCAGCATCGCACCCGTGGGCGCGGTGGTGGCGACCTCGCCGGACTTTGTGATTCCCGCAGCCATCGGCACGGACATCAACTGCGGCATACGCCTGATGAGCACGGGCCTGAATCTGGCCCAGGCCGAGTTCCATAAAAGCCGCATTGTGCAGCGGCTGACCCAGGCTATCTTGAAAAACGGCCGCGATGTGCCCGTGCGCACTGCCGGCTTCAAAGCGCTGTTCGACGAGGGACCATCGGCTTTTATCGAGCAGTTGCCCGATCTGGGACTGTGGCAAGGCGTGGACAGGGATCGCCTGCAGGCGGAACTGGCTGCCTGCGTAGGGCTGCAGGATTTTGGCGGCCGCAGCCGCTACGCCCCTGAAGCCTTGCTGCAGGAGCGCGAGATCGTGCGTCCGCCCTCGGCTGCCGACCTGGGCAGCGGCAATCACTTTCTGGAGTTCTGCGTGGTCGACGAGGTCTATGACCGCCACGCAGCCTATGCCGCAGGCCTCAAGAAAGGCGATGTGACGGTGATGATCCACACCGGCTCGCGCGATGTGGGCTTTTACGTGGGCCGCCGCTGGATGGATCTGGCCAGGCAGCAATGGCCGCAAGGCCTCAAGCACCCGCAGCATGGCCTGTATGGGCTGAGCGGTGCGTTGGCGCGGGACTATCTGCAGGCCATGGGCGTGGCAGCACGCTACGCCTGGTTCAACCGCATGGCCCTGGCCGAACTGGTGCGTCAGCAGCTTGCCGATATTGCGCCGCACGATGCGTCCCGTCTGATCGTGGATGTGCCGCACAACGTGGTGATGGGCGAGGGCGAGTTCAATGTGCACCGCAAAGGCTCAACGCCCGCGCATGCCGGCCAGTGGGCGCTGATTCCCGGCTCCATGGGCGACTACTCGTTTCTCGTCAAGGGCCTGGGCAACGAGGACTGGCTGCAATCCTGCAGCCACGGCGCGGGCCGCCAGGTGCGCAGACAGGACACGCGCCGCATGAGGCAGCCGCTGGTCGAATCCGTCTGGCAATGCATCACCCTGCGTGAGGAGCGCCTGATCGAAGAGGCCCCCAGCGCTTACAAGCCCGTAGGGCCGGTGCTGCAGGCGCAGGAAGAAGCCGGGCTGATCCGCGCCAGCGTGCGGCTCAAGCCCTGGCTGACGTTCAAGGCCTGAATTTGGACGTCAAACAGGCAGCTGGCACTGGATGCTCAGGCGCCAGCTGCCATGTTTTGGCAACCGAACCCAGCGATGAGGGCCGGTCTCTGCCGCTGCGCAAGCTATAGAGGAATTTCCGGAGCCTCTGCGGCCATGGCCTCCAGAATGCGCGCGCCATCGTGAAAATCGTGCGTTACCAGTTACCAGTTACCAGTTACCAGTTACCAGTTACCAGTTACCAGTTACCAGTTACCAGTTACCAGTTACCAGTTACCA
>NZ_JBFYGN010000016.1:0-103014 GCF_041079535.1 Comamonas guangdongensis
GGTTGCGCGAGAAGGATTTGAACCTCCGACCTTTGGGTTATGAGCCCAACGAGCTACCAGACTGCTCCATCGCGCGGCAATTCCAAATTATAGCAGGCTTTTACGCCCACTCTTGTTTATTCAGCCTTGGCAGCTTCTTCAGCCACTTCAACCAGTTCCACATAGGCCATGGGGGCGTTGTCGCCCACGCGGAAGCCCATCTTCAGGATACGTGTGTAGCCACCGGGACGCTTGGCGTTGCGGGGACCCAGCACGTTGAACAGCTTGGTCACGCTGTCGCGGTCGCGCAGGCGGTCGAAAGCCAGACGGCGATTGGCCACGGTGTCCACCTTGGCCAGAGTGATCATGGGCTCGATGACGCGACGCAGTTCCTTGGCCTTGGGGACCGTAGTCTTGATGGCTTCGTGCTCGATCAGCGAGTTCATCATGTTCTGCAGCATTGCCTTGCGGTGTGCAGAAGTGCGGTTCAGTTTGCGGAGGCCGTTGCCGTGACGCATGGTGCTTTTCCTTTGCTCCCCGTTTTTATCCGGAGATCTTTATTAAATTAATTCGGGCAGCCGTATCAGGTACTGCCCGAGGCACTTGGGCTTCTTGCCAAGACCTAAGATCTCGGCAGAGCCCGCTATTGTAGCAATTAACGCTTTTCCAGGCCAGCAGGCGGCCAGTTCTCGAGCTTCATGCCCAGCGTCAGACCGCGGGAAGCCAGGACTTCCTTGATCTCGTTGAGCGACTTGCGACCCAGGTTGGGGGTCTTGAGCAGCTCGTTTTCGGTACGCTGGATGAGGTCACCGATGTAGTAGATGTTCTCTGCCTTGAGGCAGTTGGCAGAACGCACGGTGAGCTCGAGCTCGTCCACGGGACGCAGCAGGATGGGATCGAAGGACGTGGCAGCGCCGCGGCCACCGGCAGGAGCGTCGAACACGCTGGCGATGTCGCCACCGTCGAGCTGCGCGAACACGGCCAGCTGTTCCACCAGGATCTTGGCGGATGCGCGCACTGCGTCTTCAGCGGTGATGGCACCGTTGGTTTCGATTTCCAGGACCAGCTTGTCCAGATCGGTACGCTGTTCCACACGTGCGGATTCGACGGCATAGCTCACGCGCTTGACGGGCGAGAACGAAGCGTCGAGCACGATACGGCCGATCGACTTGGTCGACTCGTCACCGTAGCGGCGCACGTTGCCGGGCACATAGCCGCGGCCTTTTTCCACCTTGATCTGCATGTCCAGCTTGCCGCCTTGCGACAGATGGGCGATCACATGATCAGGATTGACGATTTCAACGTCATGGGGGGTCTGGATGTCACGGGCCGTGACCACGCCTTCGCCATCCTTGCGCAGGCTCAGGGTGACTTCGTCACGGTTGTGCAGCTTGAACACCACACCCTTGAGGTTCAGCAGGATGTTGGTCACATCTTCCTGGACACCGTCGATGGAGGAGTACTCATGCAGCACTCCAGCAATCGTCACTTCCGTCGCTGCGTAACCCACCATGGAGGAGAGCAGAACACGGCGCAGGGCGTTGCCCAGCGTATGGCCGTAGCCACGCTCAAACGGCTCCAGAACCACCTTGGCACGGTTGTGACCAAGTTGTTCGACATTGATTGTCTTGGGTTTCAGCAAATTCGTTTGCATGCAGACTTCCTCTCAATACCCTCGGCTCGTTACACCGGTAAGGCTGGTGAAGCACCCACGGCGCGATGCCTCGCGCCGTGGGGACGGTTTACAGAAATGTCGCTGCTAAGGATTAACGCGAGTACAACTCAACGATCAGGGATTCGTTGATGTCGGACGCGAATTCATCGCGGTCAGGAGACTTCTTGAAAGTGCCTTCAGCCTTGTCAGCAGACACTTCCACCCATGCGGGGAAGCCCACTTGACCAGCCAGTTGCAGGGCTTCGACAACGCGAGCCTGCTTCTTGGACTTTTCACGCAGAGCAACCACATCACCTGCCTTCACGGAGAAAGAGGGAATGTTCACGGACTGGCCGTTCACGGTGATGGCCTTGTGAGAGACCAGCTGGCGTGCTTCAGCGCGCGTGGAGCCGAAGCCCATGCGATACACGACGTTGTCCAGACGCGATTCCAGCAGAGTCAGCAGGTTGGCGCCGGTGTTGCCGCGCTTGCGCTCGGCAGCTTCGAAGTAGCGGCGGAATTGCTTTTCCAGCACGCCGTACATGCGCTTGACCTTCTGCTTTTCACGCAGTTGCAGACCGTAGTCCGAAGTGCGCTGACCCGAAGTGCGGCCATGCTGACCAGGCTTGCTGTCGAACTTTGCCTTGTCAGCGATGGAGCGACGAGCGCTCTTCAGGAACAGATCGGTGCCTTCGCGGCGGGAGAGCTTGGCCTTGGGGCCGATAAAACGTGCCACTTGATTTCCTTTGTGTCATCTACCGTGCGCAAACACGGGAGCCGCCCGCGATGCTAATGCACCTGGGCGGCGGTGGGCTTGAGAAAGATTAGATACGACGACGCTTTTGAGGGCGGCAGCCGTTGTGGGGAACCGGCGTCACGTCCGAGATGGAAGTGATGCGGATGCCCAGAGCACCCAGGGCGCGAACCGAGGATTCACGGCCGGGACCGGGACCCTTGATTTCAACGTCCAGGTTCTTGATGCCCTGTTCGATGGCAGCACGACCAGCCACTTCCGAAGCCACCTGAGCTGCGAAGGGAGTCGACTTACGCGAACCCTTGAAGCCCTGGCCGCCCGACGAAGCCCACGACAGAGCGTTGCCTTGACGGTCGGTAATGGTGATGATCGTGTTGTTGAACGAAGCGTGCACGTGTGCAATGCCGTCCGAAATGTTCTTACGAACCTTCTTGCGAACGCGAGCAGCTGCGTTGTTAGCGGGAGATTTAGCCATAATGATCTTTCAATCTCTTATTTCTTCAGAGCCGCTGCACCCTTGCGCGGACCCTTGCGAGTACGGGCGTTCGTGCGGGTACGTTGACCGCGCATGGGCAGGCCGCGACGATGACGGAAACCGCGGTAGCAGCCGATGTCCATCAAACGCTTGATGTTCATCGTGGTTTCGCGACGCAGGTCGCCTTCCAGGGTCAGGGGAGCCAACTGGTCGCGGATCTTTTCCAGATCGGCGTCCGTCAGATCCTTGATCTTCTTGGAATATTCAATACCGCATGCTTCGCAGATCTTGCGAGCTGTAGTGCGACCGATGCCAAAGATGGCGGTCAGGCCGATTTCAGCATGCTTGTGCGGCGGGATGTTAATGCCAGCAATACGTGCCATATTAGTCCTCTAATGCTTTCAATCAACCTTGGCGCTGCTTGTGGCGCTGGTCAGTGCAGATCACGCGCACAACACCTTTGCGGCGGATGATCTTGCAGTTACGGCAGATTTTCTTGACCGAAGCCGAAACTCTCATTCTATTCTCCTAAAACTTTCCATCCACTATCGGCCTGTCGACCGGGAACGATGCCCGCGACAGAGCGATGGGCGTCTACTAACTTTTGGCAGGCTGCCCACCCGGGCAGCCTTGTCATCAAATACCAGCCTTAAAGTTCGCCTTTTTCAGGAGCGACTCGTATTGCTGCGACATCACGTAGTTCTGCACTTGCGCCATGAAGTCCATCGTCACGACCACAATGATCAGCAGCGATGTACCACCGAAGTAGAACGGAACGTTGTACTTCAGGATCAGGAATTCGGGCAACAAGCACACGAAGGTAATGTAGATCGCACCAGCCAGGGTCAGGCGAACCAGAATCTTGTCAATGTAGCGGGCTGTCTGTTCGCCAGGACGAATCCCGGGGATGAAAGCGCCACTCTTCTTCAGGTTGTCGGCGGTTTCCCGGCTGTTGAAGACCAGGGCCGTGTAGAAGAAGCAGAAGAAAATGATCGCGGCAGCATAAAGGATGACATAGATCGGCTGACCAGGGGTCAACGTGCTCGCAATATCCTTCAGCCAGCGCATGGATTCCCCTGCACTGAACCAATTCACCACCGTAGCGGGCAGCAAGATGATCGAGGAAGCGAAGATGGGAGGAATGACCCCCGCCATGTTCAGCTTCAGCGGCAAGTGCGAAGACTGACCGCCATACACCTTGTTGCCGACTTGTCGGCGTGCGTAATTCACCAAGATCTTGCGTTGGCCTCGCTCGACAAACACGACGAAATACGTCACGGCTGCCACCACGAGGACAATGAAGATAGCCGCCAGGATGCTCATGGCACCGGTGCGCACCAGTTCCAGCAGACCGCCGATGGAGCTCGGCAGACCTGCGGCGATACCGCCAAAAATCAGTATCGAGATACCGTTGCCCAGACCACGTTCCGTGATCTGTTCACCGAGCCACATCAGGAACATGGTGCCGGCCGTGAGGCTGACCACCGCAGTCATGCGGAAGCCAAAACCCGAGCTCAGAACCAGACCTGCCGAGCTTTCCAAGGCGACAGCAATTCCCAAGGACTGAAAAATCGCCAGGCCCAGAGTGCCGTAGCGGGTGTACTGGGTAATCTTGCGACGACCCGCTTCACCTTCCTTTTTCATCTGCTCGAATGTCGGGACCACATAGGTCATGAGCTGCATGATGATCGATGCCGAGATGTACGGCATGATCCCCAGTGCGAACACCGTGAAGCGCGAAAGCGCCCCACCCGAGAACATGTTGAACAGATTGAGAATGCCGCCCTGCTGGCCATTGAACAGCTGCTGCAGCTGCACTGGATCGATACCAGGCACGGGGATATGTGCCCCGATACGGTATACGACCAGCGCGAGCAACAGAAAAACCAGACGACGACGAAGATCGCCGAATTTCCCGGTCTTTGCAATTTGAGCTGCGCTAGTAGCCACGGATGTCTTCTTTCAGAACTTTAATCAGGCGATGCTGCCACCGGCAGCTTCGATGGCGGCCTTGGCACCGGCAGTAGCGCCGATACCGTTGAGCTTGACAGCCTTGGTGAGTTCGCCGCTCTTGATGACCTTGACCACCTTGGCGATTGCACCCACCAGACCGGCTTGCTTCAGGGCAGCCAGATCGACTTCGGCCAGGCCGAGCTGTTCCAGCTCGGACAGGGTCACTTCTGCATTGAACTTTAGCAGATGCGACTTGAAGCCACGCTTGGGCAGACGGCGCTGCAGAGGCATTTGACCGCCTTCGAAGCCCACCTTGTGGTAGCCACCCGAACGCGACTTCTGGCCCTTGTGACCACGACCGGCGGTCTTACCCAGACCGGAACCGATACCGCGGCCAACACGGCGCTTGGCGTGCTTGGCGCCGTCTGCAGGCTTGATGCTATTGAGTTCCATCATCAATCCTTTCAGAGGACTTTGACCAGATAGCTGATCTTGTTAATCATGCCGCGCACTTCGGGAGTGTCCTTCAGTTCGCTGATGCTGTTCAGCTTGCGCAGACCCAGGCCGCGCACGGTAGCGCGGTGATCTTGCTTGGTGCCGATGGGGCTACGCACCAGCTGCACCTTGACGGTTTGTTGCGTTGTCATGTGCTTGACTCCGATCAGGCCGCGAAGATGTCTTCAACGGACTTGCCACGCTTTGCAGCCACTTCCGCGGGGGTCGTGGAATTCTTCAGAGCGTCGAAAGTTGCGCGGACCATGTTGTAGGGATTCGACGAGCCATGGCTCTTGGCCACGATGTCGGTGATGCCCAGCACTTCGAAGACGGCACGCATCGGGCCGCCTGCGATGATGCCGGTACCCTTGGGGGCGGGGTTCAGCATCACGGATGCTGCACCATGGTGACCCATCACGGTGTGATGGATCGTGCCGTCCTTCAGGGACACCTTGATCATGTTGCGACGGGATTCTTCCATCGCCTTTTGCACGGCAGCAGGCACTTCCTTGGACTTGCCCTTGCCCATGCCAACGCGGCCATCACCGTCGCCAACCACGGTCAGTGCAGCGAAGCCGAGGATACGACCGCCCTTCACAACCTTGGTGACGCGGTTCACCGCGATCATTTTTTCGCGCAGACCGTCGTCACGACCTTCGTCTTGCACCTTGGGGGAAAACTTTGCCATTTCTATCCGCTCCGCTTAGAACTGCAGGCCCGCTTCGCGAGCGGCTTCTGCCAAAGCCTTCACGCGGCCGTGGTATGCGAAACCGGCGCGGTCGAAAGCCACTTTCTCAACGCCAGCAGCCTTAGCCTTCTCAGCAATGCGCTTGCCGATCAGCGTAGCGGCAGCCACGTTGCCACCCTTGCCTGCGGCGCCGAGTTGCGAACGCACTTCGGCTTCTGCAGTGGAGGCCGAAGCCAGCACCTTGGTGCCATCTTCCGACACCACGGAGGCGTAGATATGGAGGTTGGTACGGTTCACGCTCAGACGCGCCACGCCTTGCTGGGCAATGCGGATGCGAGTCTGACGGGCACGGCGCAGACGCTGCTCTTTCTTGTTCAACATCATGCAGCTCCTTACTTCTTCTTGGTCTCTTTGATCACGACCTTCTCATTCGCATAGCGAATGCCCTTGCCCTTGTAAGGCTCGGGAGGACGAACGGCGCGGATCTCAGCAGCCAATTGACCGACAGCTTGGCGGTCAGCACCCTTGATCACGATTTCGGTCGGAGTGGGGGTAGCGATAGTGATACCGGCAGGCATCTCGAAGTTGACGGGGTGCGAGAAGCCCACAGCCAGGTTCAGCTTGGAACCTTGAGCAGCGGCCTTGTAGCCCACGCCAATCAGCGTCAGCTTCTTCTCGAAGCCTTCAGTCACGCCCTTGACCATGTTGTTGACCAGCTGGCGGAAAGTACCGGCCAGAGCGTCAGCTTCACGGGAATCGTTGACAGGAGCGAAGGACAGCTTGCCGTCGTTGTTGCCGATGACCACTTGGCTGTTCAGGGCCAGCGACAGATCGCCGCCCTTGCCCTTGACCTTGATGGAATCAGCATTGATAGACACATCCACGCCAGCGGGGATGGTCACATTTGCTTTTGCTACGCGAGACATTTCAGTATTTCTCCTTCAATGTCCGTTAGGCCACATAGCACAGCACTTCACCGCCGACACCGGCAGCACGTGCTTTGCGATCGGTCATCACACCCTGGGGCGTAGTGACGATGGCCACACCCAGGCCGTTCTGGACCTGAGGGATTGCGTGACGACCCTTGTAAACGCGCAGGCCGGGACGGCTCACACGTTCGATACGCTCGATCACAGGGCGACCGGCGTAGTACTTCAGGGTAATTTCGAGTTCGGACTTGCCACCTTCGGACTTCACTTCGAAACCGTCGATATAGCCTTCTTCCTTCAGCACTTTGGCGATGGCAACCTTGACCTTGGAGGAAGGAGCCGACACGGTGGCCTTGGAGACCATTTGTGCGTTACGGATGCGGGTCAGCAAGTCAGCGATGGGATCACTCATGCTCATGTTTAATCTCTCCTGCTTGCTTACCAGCTGGCCTTGGTGACACCGGGGATGTCGCCAGCGAAGGCCAATTCACGCACCTTGGCGCGGCCCAGACCGAATTGACGGAAGGTGCCACGAGGACGGCCCGTGATCTCGCAACGGTTGCGTTGGCGAGTGGGGTTCGAGTTACGGGGCAGCTTTTGCAGGCCCAGGCGAGCGGCATCGCGCTCTTCGTCGGAACGCTTGGCGTCGCCGGCGATTGCCTTCAGTTCTGCGTACTTGGCAGCGTACTTGGCTGCCAGCTTTTCGCGCTTCAGTTCGCGCTGAATCATTGCAACTTTAGCCATGCGCCACCTCAGTTCTTGAAGGGGAATTTGAACGCAGCGAGCAGTGCCTTGCACTCGTCGTCGCTCTTAGCGGTCGTCGTGATGCTGATGTTCAGACCACGCAGAGCATCCACCTTGTCGTATTCGATTTCGGGGAAGATGATCTGTTCCTTGACGCCGACGTTGTAGTTGCCGCGACCGTCGAAGGAACGGCCGGAGATACCACGGAAGTCACGCACGCGGGGCAGAGCCACGGTGACGAAACGGTCCAGGAATTCATACATCTGAACGCCACGCAGGGTCACCATGCAGCCGATAGCTTGGCCTTCGCGGATCTTGAAACCAGCGATAGCCTTCTTGGCCTTGGTCACCACAGGCTTCTGACCAGCAATCTTGGTCAGGTCAGCCACGGCGTTGTCCATCACCTTCTTGTCGGCCACGGCTTCGCTCACACCCATGTTCAGGGTGATCTTGGTCAGGCGGGGCACTTCCATAGCGGAGGTGTAACCGAACTTTTCCTTGAGTTCGGCCGCGATCTTTTCGCGATAGAGTTTTTGCAGTCGTGCCATGTGTTACTCCTTAGGCGGCCTTGATTTCAGCGCCATTGGACTTGAACACGCGAACACGTGCGCCGTCGGCGTTCACCTTGATGCCCACGCGGTCAGCCTTGCCCGTAGCGGCGTTGAAAATCGCCACGTTGGACTGGTGGATAGGCATGGCCTTTTCCACGATGCCGCCGGTTGTACCCTTCATGGGGTTCGGCTTGGTGTGCTTCTTCACCAGGTTGATGCCATCGATCAACAGGTGGGAGTCGTCCGTGCGAGCCGAGACCACGCCTTGCTTGCCTTTGTCACGGCCGGTCAGCACGATGACTTGGTCGCCCTTGCGAATCTTGTTCATGGTGCTTCCTTTAGAGAACTTCAGGGGCCAGGGACACGATCTTCATGAACTTTTCGGTACGCAGTTCACGAGTCACGGGGCCAAAGATGCGGGTGCCGATGGGCTCCAGCTTGGCGTTCAGCAGCACGGCGGCATTGCCGTCGAACTTCACGAGCGAACCGTCTGCACGACGGATGCCCTTGGCGGTGCGCACCACCACAGCACTGTAGATCTCGCCTTTTTTGACGCGACCACGAGGAGCTGCTTCCTTGACGCTCACCTTGATGATGTCACCAACACTCGCGTAGCGACGATGAGAACCGCCCAGCACCTTAATGCACTGAACAGACTTCGCGCCGGTGTTGTCGGCAACCTCTAACCGAGATTCTGTTTGGATCATTTCAATATTCCCAACTTGCTCCAGCAACGCCCGACAGCCCCAGAGTCTTCTCAAGGGCCGATCAAGCAGCCAGTCAGTCTTGGGCCCGTCGTCCACATCACGAACCATTTCGCGATGCTTCCACTGGGCAGAACACTTCACGTTTTTACACGCGAAGCAGGGGATTGTCGCAGGATTTCCTTTTTGCGTCAAGCCCTTAGCCGGCTATAACCGCACCCATCCCGCAGGCTCCGGACCGGATCTCCCCGCAAAGCAGGATCCCAGAACAAAACCATAGCACGTTGCGCATGCAAGTAATTGATTTAAAACAATATTCATCTTGAAATTCATTACTCACATGCGCTTTAAGCTCATGTTTTACGAGCGCAGTACGGCTGTTGCGGGTCAGCCACAGCCGCTGCAGCGGCTCAGGACTCGGTGGGCAGATACTGCTTGGCCAGCGCCAGGAAGTCGTTCAGGTGCGCATCGCGCCCCAGCTCCTCGGTGAGGATGGCCGCCACGCGCGGTGCCAGCTCGGCGGCCTTGCGCGCATCGAGGAAAAGCAGGCGGCTGCGGCGCGCCAGCATGTCTTCCACCGTGCGCGCGTATTCGAAGCGCGCGGCAAAGCGCACCATGGCTTCGGACAGGCCCTCCATCAGCCAGTTCCTGGCGCCCGGCAGCGCCGCCACGGCCGCCGCATCGGTGCCGTAGGAGTGCAGGCCCTGGGCCTGGTCCATGCCATGCTGCACGGCGGATGCGGCAGGAGCCCCGGCCAGCGGCAGGTGCATGGTCACGCCCGCGGGACGGCCGGGCAGGCGGCCGATCTGCACGCACTCGGCCAGCACATCCTCGGCCATGGCGCGGTAGGTGGTCCACTTGCCGCCCGTCACCGTGACCAGGCCGGTCTTGCTGGACATGACGGTGTGCTCGCGGCTGATCTTCTTGGTGTTCTCGCCGTCGTCGTCCTGGGGCTTGACCAGGGGACGCAGACCCACCCACATGCTGCGCACATCGGCCAGCGTGGGCTGGCGGTTCAAATACTTGCCGGCCTCGCTGAGGATGAAGTCCAGCTCCTCGGGAAAGGGCAGCGGCTCGCGCGCCAGGTCGTTGCGCGGCGTGTCGGTGGTGCCCAGAATCACCTTGCCCAGCCAGGGCACGGCGAACAGCACGCGGCCGTCGGCCGTCTTGGGCACGAGAAGCGCATGGTTGGTGGGCAGAAAGTCGCGATCCACCACCACGTGCACGCCCTGGCTGGGCGCCACCATGGGCCGGGCCGGCTTGCCCTGGGCCTCGGCATCCTGCTGGCGGAACAGGTCCACCCAGGGACCGGTGGCATTGACCACGCACTTGGCGCGCACGGTGTAGCTCTGGCCCGACTCCAGGTCGCGGCAGATCACGCCCGCGACCTGCTGGTGTTCATAGATCAGCTTCTCTGCGGGGCAGTAGTTGACGAGCAAAGCCCCCTTGGCCGCCGCCGTGCGCGCCAGCGCCAGCGCCAGGCGCGCATCGTCGAACTGGCCGTCCCAGTACTTGACGCCGCCCTTGAGCCCTTTTTGCTGCACCGTGGGCAGGTATTTCACGGTCTTGGCGCTGGACAGGAATTCCGTCGCTCCCAGACCCGCCTTGCCGGCCAGAGCGTCATACATCTTCAGGCCTATGCCGTAGAAAGGCGTGTCCAGCAGCTTGTACGAAGGCATGACAAAGGCCAGCGGCTGGGCCAGGTGCGGCGCATTGTGCAGCAGCGTGGTGCGCTCGTGCAGCGCCTCGCGCACCAGCGAGATATTGCCCTGGGCCAGATAGCGCACGCCGCCATGCACCAGCTTGGTGGCGCGCGAGGACGTGCCCTTGGCAAAGTCCATGGACTCCAGCAGCACCACCTTGAAGCCGCGCGCCGCCGCATCCACGGCCACGCCCAGGCCCGTCGCCCCGCCGCCGATGATGGCCAGGTCATAGGTTTCGGACAGGGACAGGCGCGCCATCAAGGCGGCGCGGTCGGTAGTCAAGGGAGTGGCGGCTTGGGACATTGATCTTCAACAAAAGAGCCGAAGGCGGCATGACCGGGGCCATACCCGGCTACAGCGGCGGCGGATACACCACACATGCATGTGTTCATGGTGGAAGCAGGAGATCAATATTTTCACTCGTTTTTGTATTTTTCAATTCGACATTTTTCGTTTTCAGGTGCAAACAGGGGGTATTCATCGTTTTGCAAGCCAGGGAGCGGGCGCTCGGCAGCTCCCTGGCCTCAGCTGCGATCAGCGCACCTTGCCGTCCTTCCAGGCCTGCAGCAGGCGGTCGTAGGCAATGGTTTCGCCCTTGGGCTTTTCATTGCCCAGCTTCTTCCAGGGCGCGCGCTGGTCGCTGAGCCACTTGGCCGGATCGCCCTTGGGATTGAGCTTGGGCGCGCAGCGCTCCATGCCGGCGCGCTGCAGGCGTCCCATCACCTGGTCCATCTCCTCAGCCAGCGTATCCATCGCGCCCTGGGGCGTCTTTTCGCCGGTCACGGCCTGGGCCACGTTCTTCCACCACAGCTGCGCGAGCTTGGGGTAGTCGGGCACATTGGTGCCGGTGGGCGTCCAGGCCACGCGCGCCGGGCTGCGGTAGAACTCGATCAGGCCGCCGTACTTGTTGGCGTTCTTGGTGAAGAACTCGCTGCGGATATCGGAGTCGCGGATGAAGGTCAGGCCCTGGATGGACTTCTTCAGCGAGGTGGTCTTGGCCGTCACGAACTGCGCGTACAGCCAGGCAGCGGCCGTGCGGTTGGCATCGTGGCCCTGGAAGAAGGTCCAGCTGCCCACGTCCTGGTAGCCGTTCTGCATGCCGTCCTTCCAGTACGGGCCGTGCGGGCCGGGGGCCATGCGCCACTTTGGCGTGCCGTCGGCATTCACCACCGGCAGACCGGCCTTGGTCATGTCGGCCGTGAAGGCCGTGTACCAGAAGATCTGCTGCGCGACCTGGCCTTGCGCGGGCACGGGGCCGGATTCGCCAAAGGTCATGCCCATGGCTTCCTTGGGCGCGTATTTCTTCATCCAGTCCACGTACTTGGTGAGAGCGTAGACGGCCGCCGGCGAGTTGGTGGCGCCGCCGCGCGACACCGAAGCCCCCACGGGCGTGCACTTGTCGTCGGCCACGCGGATGCCCCATTCGTCCACCGGCATGCCGTTGGGAATGCCCTTGTCGGCCGAGCCGGCCATGGACAGCCAGGCATCGGTGAAACGCCAGCCCAGCGACGGGTCCTTCTTGCCGTAGTCCATATGGCCATAGATGGGCTTGCCGTCGACATGCTTGACGTCGTTGGTGAAGAACTCGGCGATGTCCTCGTAGGCGCTCCAGTTCTGGGGCACGCCCAGGTCATAGCCGTACTTGGCCTTGAACTTGTCCTGCAGGTCCTTGCGCGCGAACAGGTCGGCGCGGAACCAGTAGAGGTTGGCGAACTGCTGGTCGGGCAGCTGGTAGAGCTTGCCGTCGGGCGCGGTGGTGAAGCTGGTGCCTATGAAGTCCTTGAGGTCTAGGCCCGGGTTGGTCCACTCCTTGCCCGCGCCGGCCATGTAGTCGCTCAGGTTCATGATCTTGCCGTAGCGGTAATGCGTGCCTATCAGGTCGGAGTCGGAGATCCAGCCGTCATAGATGGACTTGCCCGACTGCATCGAGGTCTGCAGCTTCTCGACCACGTCGCCCTCCTGGATCAGGTCGTGCTTGACCTGTATGCCCGTGATCTCGCTGAAGGCCTTGGCCAGGGTCTTGCTCTCGTATTCGTGGGTGGTGATGGTTTCGGAGACCACCGAGATCTCCTTCACGCCCTTGGCCTGCAGCTTCTTGGCGGCGTCGATGAACCATTTCATCTCGGCCATCTGCTGGTCCTTGGAGAGCGTGGAAGGCTGGAACTCGCTGTCGATCCACTTCTTGGCCTCGGCCTCGCCGGCCCACGCGGCCTGTCCCAAAGCCAGAGCCGCGGCGGCGAATGCGATCGCCTTGAACTGCATCTTCATTGCTGTCTCCTCATAGGAAACTCCCCGCTTGCATAGGGGCGCCGGCCTCTGGGGAGGATCGGGCAGGCACCATGAATCCAAAGCGATAGCTTCTTGCGCTCAGCCGGCAAGGTTTTCAGGGTTTATTCGCGGCAAAAGGCTTATTCATCCAGCGCAGCCAGCTATCTTTTTCTTAGCCTTTGCGCAGCACCAGCGCCAGCGCCAGCATGGACAGCACAAAGCTGATCCACACCGTGGGCTCGGCCTCCAACGAGAACCACTGCGCCATCTTCTCCCCCAGGCCCACCCAGACCAGATTGATATAGGCGGCCGTGAGCAGGCCGATGAAGAGCCGGTCGCCGCGCGTGGTCGCCATCGGCAGAAAACCCTTGCGCAGCGCGGTCGGAGACTTGACCTCCCACAGCGTCATGCCGACCAGCATCAAAGCGATGCAGCTGAAGAACACCGCCACCGGCGTGGTCCAGGCCATCCAATCGAACATGGCGCTTCCCCCTTCAACCGTTAGACGCGGCCCATCGCGAAGCCCTTCGCGATGTAGTGCCGCACAAACCAGATCACGATGGCGCCGGGCACGATGGTCAGCACACCGGCCGCGGCCAGCGTCGCCCAGTCCATGCCCGAGGCGCTGACCGTGCGCGTCATCGTCGCCACGATGGGCTTGGCGTTGACGCTGGTCAGCGTGCGTGCCAAGAGCAGCTCCACCCAGCTGAACATGAAGCAGAAGAACGCCGCCACGCCCACGCCGGCCTTGATCAGCGGCAGGAAGATGGTGAGAAAGAAGCGCGGGAAGGAGTAGCCGTCGATATAGGCGGTCTCGTCGATCTCGCGCGGAATGCCGCTCATGAAGCCCTCGAGGATCCATACCGCCAGCGGCACGTTGAACAGCAGGTGGGCCAGCGCCACGGCGATATGCGTGTCCATCAGCCCCACGGTGGTGTAGAGCTGGAAGAACGGCAGCAGGAACACGGCCGGCGGCGTCATGCGGTTGGTCAGCAGCCAGAAGAACACATGTTTGTCGCCGAGGAACTGGTAGCGGCTGAACGCATAGGCGGCCGGCAGCGCCACGGTCAGCGCGATCACCGTGTTGATGGCCACATAGATCAGGCTGTTGATATAGCCCGAGTACCAGCTCTCGTCAGTGAAGATGGTCTTGTAGTTGTCCCAGGTGAAGTGCTGGGGCCAGAGCGAGAAGCTGGCCAGGATCTCCTCGTTGGTCTTGAAGCTCATGTTGACCATCCAGTAGATGGGCAGCACGGCGAAGACCAGGTAGGCGATCAGGAACAGCGTGCGCTTCTGGAATCTTGACTCATTCATGACCCGTGCCTTCCTTGTCTGCCGTGCCCACGCGCTGCATCCAGTTGTAGAGCATGAAGCACAGCAGCAGGATGATGAGGAAATAGATCAGCGAGAACGCGGCGGCCGGCCCCAGGTCGAACTGACCCACGGCCTTTTGCGTCAGGTATTGCGACAGAAAGGTGGTCGCGTTGCCCGGTCCGCCGCCCGTGAGCACAAAGGGTTCGGTATAGATCATGAAGCTGTCCATGAAGCGCAGCAGCACCGCGATCATCAGCACGCCGCGCATCTTGGGCAGCTGGATGTAGCGGAACACCGCGAACTTGCTCGCGCCGTCGATGCGCGCGGCCTGGTAGTAGGCGTCGGGAATCGAGCGCAGCCCCGCATAGCCCAGCAGCGCTACCAGCGGCGTCCAGTGCCACACGTCCATGGCCAGCACCGTGAGCCAGGCATGGGTGGCATTGCCGGTATAGCTGTAGTCAAGGCCCAGCTTGTTCAGCGCCGCGCCCAGCAGGCCGATGTCGGCCCGGCCGTAGATCTGCCAGATGGTGCCGACCACATTCCACGGGATCAGCAGCGACAGCGCCACCGCCACCAGCACGGCGGACGACTTCCAGCCCTTGGCCGGCATGGCCAGCGCCAGCAAGATGCCCAGCGGGATCTCCACCGCCAGCACCGCCAGCGAGAAACCGATCTGGCGCAAGAGCGCGCCGTGCAGCTCCTCGTCGCGCATCACCTGGGCGAACCACTCGGTGCCGACGAACACGCGGCGCTCGGGCGAGATGATGTCCTGCACCGAGTAGTTCACCACCGTCATCAAAGGCAGGATGGCCGAGAAGGCCACGCACAGGATCACCGGCAGGATCAGGAACCAGGCTTTCTGGTTGACCGGTTTTGTGGTTGCACTCATGCCAGTAATTCCTCGTGTTGATAGAAGCAGGTGTGCTCTCCCAGCACCTGCAGCCACACGGTCTCGCCCACGGCGGGCAGCTGCTGCGCGCTGGTGCAGCGCACCTTGAGGACCTGTGCATGAGTGGGCGGGCCAATGGTCGCGGTCAGCATCTGATAGGTGCCCACATCCTGTACGCGGGCCACGGTACAGGGCAGCGCGCCGCTCTGGCCTGCGGCGGCCAGCGCCAGGTATTCGGGGCGTACCCCGAGTTGCAGAGCGCCATCGGGCAGGCTGCGCTGCACGGGCAGGACATGGCCGGCGACCGTCAACTGCCCTCCCCCGGCCTTGCAAGGCAGAAAGTTCATGCCCGGAGAGCCTATGAAGTGACCGACAAAGGCGTGCTGCGGGCGCTCGAACAGCTGACCCGGCGTGCCCACCTGCACGGCGCGGCCGCGCGTCATCACCACCACCTGATCGGCAAAGGTCAGCGCCTCGACCTGGTCGTGCGTCACATAGATCAGCGTGAGCTTGAGCTCGTGGTGGATCTGCTTGAGCTTGCGCCGCAGCTGCCACTTGAGGTGCGGGTCGATCACCGTGAGCGGCTCGTCGAACAGCACGGCCGCCACGTCCTCGCGCACCAGGCCGCGGCCCAGCGAGATCTTCTGCTTGGCGTCGGCAGACAGGCCCGCGGCGCGCTGGTTCAACTGGCCGCTCATCTCCAGCATCTCGGCGATCTGGCCCACACGCTGGCGGATGCGCTCCTCGGGCAGCTTGCGGTTCTTCAACGGAAAGGCCAGGTTCTCGGCCACGGTCATGGTGTCGTAGATCACCGGGAACTGGAACACCTGGGCGATGTTGCGCTGCTGCGGCGTGGCGCGCGTCACGTCGCGGCCGTCGAACCGCACCTGGCCCTGCGACGGCACGAGCAGGCCCGACATGATGTTCAGCATGGTGGACTTGCCGCAACCCGAAGGCCCGAGCAGCGCATAGGCGCCGCCGTCGTCGAAAGTCATTGTCAAAGGCAGCAGCGCATAGTCGCTGTCCTGCCGCGGCTTGGGCAGGTAGGAGTGCGCGAGGTCGAGTTCTATGCAAGCCATTCAGGACCTCTTCATCCGTTCGGGTGCCAGCGCCAGCGCGCCGTCGGCGTTGAAGACATAGACCTGCGCCGGGTTCAGGTACAGCGTCAGCGCGCTGCCCAGCGCGATGTAGTGCACGCCGGTGACCTGCGCCACCAGCTCGCCCCAGGGCGTATCCGCGTGCACAAAGGTGTCCGAGCCCGAGATCTCGGCCAGCTCGACGCGGCCCGGTACGGCCAGGTCGCCCGGCTGGGCCTGCAGGCGCAGCGCACTGGCGCGCAGGCCCAGGGTCAGCGCGCCGCCCTGCAATGCATCGGGCAAGGCCCGCGGCAGCAGCGCGCCATCGGGCAGGCGCAGCCCATCCTCCACGGCCTGCGCGGCCAGCAGATTCATGGGCGGGTCGCTGAAAGTGCGCGCCACGCGCAGCGAGTTCGGCGCGTGGAAGACCTCGGCCGTGGGCCCGTACTGCAGCAGCTCGCCGCCATCGAGCACGGCCGTGTAGCCGCCCAGCAGCAGGGCCTCGCCGGGCTCGGTGGTGGCGTAGACCACGGTGGACTCCCCCGCCGCGAACAGCTGCGTAAGCTCCTCGCGCAGCTCCTCGCGCAGCTTGTAGTCAAGATTCACCAGGGGCTCGTCCAGCAGCATCAGCGGCGCACCCTTGGCCAGGGCCCGCGCCAGCGCCACGCGCTGCTGCTGGCCACCCGACAGCTCGGCCGGGTAGCGGTCCAGGAACATCTCGATGTGCAGTCTTTCGGCCAGCTCGCGCACGCGCTGTGCTACGTTTCTGTCGCCGCGCAGCTTGAGGGGCGAGGCGATGTTGTCGGCCACCGTGAGCGAGGGATAGTTGATGAATTGCTGGTAGACCATGGCCACGTTGCGCTCGCGCACGGGCATGCCGGTCACATTCCTGCCATCGACGCGCACCTGGCCGGTGCTCGGTGCATCCAGCCCCGCCATGATGCGCATCAGACTGGTCTTGCCCGCCTGGGTGGCGCCCAGCAGCACGGTCACGGCGCCGCCGCGCAACGCCAGATCCATGCTGTGCAGCCAGGTTTCGGCCCCCGCCCGCTTGCCAATTCCTTCCAGAACCAGTTCCACTGCAGCCCTTTTCTGCGCGCCGTCGGCAGCACGCGGCATTCCGGGAAACCACCCTCACACGGCAGACTCGAAAGGGCGAGATGCTTCATTCTTTGTTCCCTTTTGATCGGAACTAATCGATATATTCCCTAGTTCCTATTCTTTTTTATTCGTTTAAATGTTTCCGCGTCATGCTGCCGCAACAAATACGCTATAACCGGGCGCAGCCATTTGCCTCCCTCATGGAATCGCTGTGAACACCAATCCTCGCCAATTGCAACTCGTTGAAGAAGTCCGTGCCCGCCAATCCACCTCGGTTGAGCAGCTGGCCGACAGCCTGGGCGTGACGCTGCAAACGATAAGGCGCGACATCCAGAAGCTGGCCGATGCCGGCCTGCTGGTACGCTTTCACGGCGGGGTGCGCGTGCCCAGCGCCACCGTGGAGAACCTGGCCCATACCCAGCGCCAGGTGCTGCACGCCGAAGGCAAGATGCGCATTGCGCGCGCCGTGGCCGATGCCATTCCCAACGGCTGCTCGCTGATCCTCAATATCGGCACCACCACCGAGGCCGTGGCCCAGGCCCTGCTCAAGCACAAGGGCCTGCGCGTGATCACCAACAACCTCAATGTGGCGGCCATCCTCAGCAGCAACGCCGATTGCGAGGTCATCGTCGCGGGCGGCGTGGTGCGCACACGCGACCGCGGCATCGTGGGCGAGGCGGCCGTGGATTTCATGCGCCAGTTCAAGGTGGATATCGCGGTGATCGGCATCTCGGCCATAGAGCCCGACGGCAGCCTGCGCGACTTCGACCTGCGCGAGGTCAAGGTGGCCCAGACCATCATCGGCCAGTCGCGCGAGGTCTGGCTGGCCGCCGACCACAGCAAGTTCCGCCGCCAGGCCATGGTGGAGCTGGCGCGCCTGAACCAGATCGACCGCCTGTTCACCGACGCCCAGCCGCCCGCACCTTTTGACGCACTGCTGCGCGACGCCGAGGTGCAGTGCACGATTGCGCAATGAGCGCTGGAGCCCTGATTCGCCCGGCCAGGCCCACGGACGCCGCGGGCCTGGGCGAGCTGCTGCAGGGCATAGGCTGGTTCCCGGCCTACGAAGGCCGCAGCGCGGCCCAGAACCGCGCAGCCGTTGAGGCCCTGCTGAGCAGCGCGCAGGCCGAAGCCGGGCGCAGCCTGCTGCTGGTGGCCGAGGATGCGCGCCAGCGCATCAGCGGCTACTGCGCCGTGCACTGGCTGCCCGTCGCGGTGCTGCAGGGCTGGGAAGCCTACGTGAGCGAGCTGTTCATCGCCGAGCGGGCGCGCGGCGCCGGCCTGGGCCAGCAGTTGCTGGAGGCCGCGACACAGGCGGCGCGGGACCGCGGCTGTCTGCGCATCTGGCTGGTCAACAACCGGCAGCGCTCGTCCTACGCACGGGGCTTTTACTCACAGCAAGGCTGGACCGAGCAGGCCGAGATGGCACGCTTTGTCCTGCCCCTAGGAACATCATGACGACCTATCTGCTTGCCCTCGATCAGGGCACTTCCAGCTCCCGCTCCATCGTGTTCGATGCCCAGGGACGGCTCGTGGCCTCGGCCCAGCAGGAGCTGCCCCAGATCTACCCGCGCCCCGGCTGGGTGGAGCACGACCCGCAGGAAATCTGGCGCACCCAGCTGGCCACGGCCAGGGAGGCCCTGACCAAGGCGGGTCTGACGGCACGCGACATCCGCGCCGTGGGCATCACCAACCAGCGCGAAACCACCGTGGTCTGGAACCGCAGGACCGGCGCCCCGATTCACCACGCCATCGTCTGGCAGGACCGCCGCGCCGAGCCCATCTGCGCGGCGCTGCGCGAGGCCGGCATGGCGGACACCATCCAACAAAAGACCGGGCTGCTGATCGACGCCTATTTCTCGGGCAGCAAGCTGCAGTGGCTGCTGGACCAGGTGCCCGGTGCCCGCGCCGCGGCCGAGGCCGGCGAACTGGCCTTCGGCACGGTGGACAGCTGGCTGATCTGGCAGCTGACCGCTGGCCGCCGCCATGTGACCGATGTCAGCAACGCCAGCCGCACCATGCTGTTCAACGTCCACACCAACCAGTGGGATCGGGAACTGCTGGCCGCGCTCAACATTCCCTCCAGCCTGCTGCCCGAGGTCCTGCCCTCGGCCGCCGATTTCGGCAAGACCACGGCCGAGCTGCTGGGCGGCGAGATCGCGATCGGCGGCGTGGCCGGCGACCAGCAGGCCGCGCTGTTCGGTCAGGCCTGCTTCACGGCCGGCATGGCCAAGAACACCTATGGCACGGGCTGCTTCATGCTGATGCACACCGGCGGCAAATTCCAGACCTCGACCAACGGCCTGCTGACCACCTCCGCGGCCCAGCCCACGGCCAGCCCCCGCTTCGCCCTGGAGGGCAGCGTGTTCGTGGGCGGCGCCGTGGTGCAGTGGCTGCGCGACGGCCTGCGCGCCATAGAGCACAGCGGCCAGGTGCAGCAGCTGGCCGAGAGCGTGCCCGATTCGGGCGGCGTGATGATGGTGCCGGCCTTCACCGGCCTGGGCGCACCCTACTGGCAGCCCGAGGCGCGCGGCACCATCACCGGCCTCACGCGCGGCACCACCATCGCCCATATCGCGCGCGCGGCGCTGGAGTCGATTGCCTACCAGAGCGCGGCCCTGCTGCTGGCCATGAGCCGCGATGCCGTGGCCAGTGGCGGCACGCCGGTCAGCGAGCTGCGCGTGGACGGCGGCGCCTGCGTGAACAATCTGCTCATGCAGTTCCAGGCCGATCTGCTGGGCATTCCCGTGGTGCGCCCGGCCTGCGTGGAAACCACGGCCCTGGGCGCGGCCTATCTGGCGGGCCTGTCGGCCGGCGTGTACCAGAGCACCGAAGAGCTGTCGGCGCTGTGGAAAGCCGAGCGCCGCTTCATGCCCACGCTGGACAAGGCCCGCGCCGACGAGCTGATGCAGCGCTGGGAGCTGGCCGTGCGCCAGACCACGGCCCAGTGAAGCGCCATCGAAGCCAGAACCGATGGCGCTGGCCAGCCCAGCGTTTGAGGCTTGAGGCCTATAAAAAAAGGGATGCCGCGGCATCCCTTTTTGCATGCGCTGGCGTTCGACCTATTCCTCGTCGCCCAGCAATGCCTTGTGGATCAGCGCGCCTAGGATGGCGCCCACGATGGGGGCCAGCCAGAACAGCCACAGCTGCTCCAGTGCGATGGCCGGACCGAACAGCGCCGGGCCGGTGCTGCGCGCCGGATTCACCGAGGTATTGGTCACGGGAATCGAGATCAGATGGATCAGCGTCAGGCACAGGCCTATGCTCATGCCCGCAAAGCCCGCGGCGGCCTTCCTGGTGGTGGAGCCCAGGATCACCAGCAAAAAGACGGCCGTCAGCACCACCTCGGTCAGCAACGCGGCCAGCATCGAATACTTGCCCGGCGAATGCTCGCCATAGCCGTTGGTGGCCAGATCGGTGATCTGCGCGCCCGCCCGACCCGTGGCGATCGCATACAGCACCGCGGCCGCCACAATCGCGCCCAGCACCTGGGCGATGATGTAGCCCGGCAGCTCGGCAGCGCGGAAGCGCCCGGCCACGGTCAGACCCACGGATACCGCGGGATTGAAGTGCCCGCCCGACACGGGACCGAAGGCATAGGCTCCGGTCAGCACCGTCAGGCCGAAGGCCAGCGACACGCCCAGCAGACCTATGCCCACATTGGGGAACGCGGCCGCCAGTACCGCGCTGCCGCAGCCGCCAAACGTGAGCCAGAAAGTGCCCAAAAACTCCGCCGACCATTTTTTGACATTGGATGCCATGATTGCTCTCCCCATCCTTGCTGTGCGCAATCCATGCGGCCCCACGCGGCACAGAATTCAGCACCGGTGCATCTTAAAAAACGCAGCGTGAAAAGCACAGGAGTAAATGTGAACGATCTGCAACGTAGCCTCAAACTGGGCTGGCTGCTGCTGTGCGCAGCACTCGCGGCCTGCACCACGGCCGGCCCGCAGGCCGCGCGCACCATCTGCAGCAGCGCCGCCTCCAGCCCCTGGAGCCTGCTAGGCGAGATCCGCTGGCCACACGATATGCAGTTTGCGGGCACCACCGTGGGCGGGCTGTCCTCCATCGACTATGACGCCGCCGCCGGCCTGTACTACCTGGTCAGCGACGACCGCTCCGCGCAGGATCCGGCGCGCTTCTACACGGCCCGCATCCGCTATGACCAGAGCGGCCTGCAGGC
This sequence comes from Comamonas guangdongensis, assembly GCF_041079535.1. NCBI lineage: Bacteria > Pseudomonadati > Pseudomonadota > Betaproteobacteria > Burkholderiales > Comamonadaceae > Comamonas > Comamonas guangdongensis. Next base: position 21,461 of record NZ_JBFYGN010000016.1, read on the forward strand.
GGTCAGCCTGGAGAGAGCCGTGACGCTGCTGAGTCCCGCGCAGCACCCCTATCCCGGCCGCAGGGCGCCGGAGCCCGGCATTGCCACGCCCGATGCCGAAGCCCTGCGCGTGCTGCCCGACGGCCAGACCCTGCTCTGGAGCAGCGAGGGCGACTTAGCACGCGGCTTCGGCCCGCAGCTGATTCAGAGCCGCCGCGACGGTCACTGGCTGCGCGACTGGCCGCTGCCGCCGGGCCATGGGCTGAGCAGCTCTGCGCACCAAGGCCCGCGCAACAACCTCACGCTGGAAGGCATGGCGCTGAGCGAGGACGGCAGGACGCTGTGGCTGTCCATGGAGGCCCCGCTCCGGCAGGACGGCCCCACGCCCGCCCCCGGTCAGGCGGGCGGGCCGGTGCGCATCACCGCCTATGACGTCGCCACCCGGCGGCCCGTACGCCAGCTGGCCTATGTGCCGGACGCCCTGCCCGCGAACCTGTGGTCGCAGCGGGGTGCCGTCAACGGCGTCAGCGATATCCTGGCCGATGGGCCCGAGCATCTGCTGGTGCTGGAGCGCTCCTTCGCGCCGCCGCTGAACTTTGGCGTGCGCATCTACCGCATCAGCACCGCGGCTCAGGCCGGCAGCGATACCCTGGATCTGGCCCGGCTCGAGCCCGGCAACCACCGGCCCGTGCCAAAGACGCTGGTGCTGGACCTGGCCGATGCGGGCCTGGCCTCCGTGGACAATCTCGAGGGCATGAGCTGGGGCCCGCCGCTGGCCGACGGCCGCCGCGTCCTGCTGCTGGTCAGCGACAACAACTTCAATCCCGCCGAGGTCACCCAGTTTGTCGCGCTGCGGCAAGAGCGCGGCAGCTGCGCCACAGGTTTATAGTGCCTGTCCGGGCCTGAGCCGACAGACAGGCAGGCCGCCCCTTGCAGACCCAAGCACCATCATGAGCCAGACGAACACCTCTCACACCGCTTTCCCTTCTATCGCCTTTATCGGCGGCGGCAATATGGCCAGCGCCATCATGGGCGGACTGCTCCGCCAGGGTGTTCCGGCCAGCAAGATCATCGTGGTCGAGCCTTTCGAGGGCGCGCGCCAGGCGCTCCAGAACAACCTGGGCATCGCGGCCCTGCCCGTGGCCTCCGAGGCGCTGCGCCGGGCCGGCCTGGTCGTCTGGGCCGTCAAGCCCCAGAGCTTCAAGGAAGCCGCCGCACCCGTGGCGGACTTCACCCGCGAGGCCCTGCACCTGAGCGTGGCCGCGGGCATCACCACCGACAGCGTGGCCGGCTGGACGGGCACCCGCCGCATCGTGCGCGCCATGCCCAATACCCCGGCCCTGGTGGGCAAGGGCATGACGGGTCTGTATGCCCGCCCCGAAGTCGATGCCCAGGGCAAGGCCTTGATCGAGGCCGTGATCGCCAGCACCGGCGAGCTCAGCTGGGTCGAGAAGGAAGAGCAGCTGGACGCCGTGACGGCGCTCTCGGGTTCCGGCCCCGCCTATGTGTTCCTGTTCCTCGAAGCCATGACCCAGGCCGGCGTGGACATGGGACTGTCGGCCGAGCAGAGCTACAAGCTGGCCGTGGCCACCTTCCAGGGCGGCGCCGAACTGGCGGCCCGCTCCACGGAAAGTGCCGAAGTGCTGCGCCAGCGCGTGACCAGCAAGGGCGGAACCACCTATGCGGCCATCACCCATATGCAGCAGCAAAAACTGCCCGAGCACTTCATCGAGGCCATGCGCAAGGCCGAGGCCAGGGCCAAGGAGCTGGCCGCGGAGTTCGGCAAATAAAAAAACCGGCCTCGGCCGGTTTTTTTATTATTGCGTGCCTGAAGCGCTTATTCATCAAGCGCCAACGGCAATCAAAACAGGACTATCTGAGCGCGAAACCCAGCGCCACGCCCGCAAAGATGGCTGCGCCTATCCAGTGGCTTTTGCTGAAGGCCACAAAACAGCCTTCGCGCGTACGCTTGCGGATCAGGGTGTAGTGCCAGACGATCTGCGCCGCCGCCACACCCATGCCCAGCCAGAAAGGCCAGCCGAGTCCATAGGGCGCCAGCACCCAGGCGATCAGAGCCCAGCACAGAGCGAAGAAGGCCATGACGGCCGCCACATCGAAACGGCCCAGGGTGATGGCCGAGGTCTTCATGCCGATCTTCAGGTCGTCGTCCCTATCCACCATGGCGTACTCGGTGTCATAGGCCAGCACCAGAAACATGTTCGCCAGCCACAGGGTCCAGGCCGTGGCGTTGACCTCGCCGGTCACGGCCGCGAACGCGATCACGATGCCGAAGTTGAAGGCGATGCCCAGAAAAGCCTGGGGCATGGCGAAGAAGCGCTTGGTGAATGGATAGAGGATGGTGAACAGCACGGCCGGCACCGACCAGGCCACGGCCTCCCAGCGCGTGGACAACACCAGGCCCAGCGAGACCAGGGCCAGCACCACGCCCACCATGGCGGCCTCCTTGACCGAAAGCTGGCCGCTGGTGATGGGGCGTTGCGTGGTGCGCTTCACATGGCGGTCAAAGTCGCGGTCCGCAATGTCGTTGATGGTGCAGCCCGCGCTACGCATCAGCACCGTGCCCAGCACGAAGACCAGCAGCAGATGCCAGCCCGGAAAGCCCTGGCCGGCCACCCACAGCGCCGACAGCGTGGGCCAGACCAGCACCAGCCAGCCGGCCGGACGGTTGAAGCGGATCAGATCCAGATACAGCGACAGCTTGGAGCGCGGCGAAGCAGGAATGGAAGCGGACATGGGGACAGGTTCCGGAAGGCAGGAGATCACGACGGGCCCGCAGGCCACGGTCAGCGCAGTGGCAATTGTGCCTCGGCCCGCGGCGGCCGGATGGCGCCGCCCCCATGCTCGACACGGTCCGTCACCCAGAGCACCAGAGCCGTCCAGGCCAGGCCCAGACACAGGCCGGCCAGCACATCGCTGGCATAGTGCACGGACAGCAGCACGCGGCTCAGCCCCGTGCTAAGGGCCAGCGCCGCCGCCATGACCGATACCGGAGCCCGCCAGCGCGGCGGCAGACGGCGTGCGGCCAGCCAGGCCAGCATGCCGAAGACCGCGGCCGCACCCGCGCTATGGCCGCTGGGAAAGCTGAAGCCCGTCTCTTGCACCAGGCCGTCCAGCGGGCGCGCACGCTGCATGGCGGCCTTGATGCAACGCACCCACAGCCCCGTGCCGGCCACGGCCACCGTCCAGCTCAGCAGTTGCAGGCCCTGGCGCCGCCACAGCAGCCACAGGCCCACGGCCAGGCTCAGCAGCCCCATGACGCGCAAATCCCCGAGCCTGGTCCAGCCCCTGACCAGGGGCTGCAACGCGGCCGGCAGGCGGGCATTCACCGCGCGCTGCAGCGCCAGGTCCAGCGCCATCAGCCCCTGGGGAGGCTGAGTGGACTGGGACAGATGCACGCCGAAGGACAGCAGGGCCAGAGCGGCGGCTGCCAGCCCTGCTGCCGCCAGCAGCCGGCCACCCTCGGGCCGGAAACCGGCGTTGCGGTCCTGCCACAGCCACGCGGCCCGGCCATGGGCGCGCCAGTGCAACATGCCGGCCGCGGCCAGCAGCAATAGCAGCAGCATCCAGACCGCATGTCCGTCCATCCACTGCACCAGGGAGACCATGGGAGCCGCCGCAGAGAACACGCAGATTCCTTTCAAGAGCAAAGCCCTGGCGGGCCCAAAGAGGCTAGCCCGCCAGGGCTTGAAGAAGACTGAAAGCGCAGCAGGAAACAGCGTGCCGACAGCCTGTGCGGCCCCGGCAGGCCCAAAACTAGCGCCCGGGCACGAGGTGATTCATTCCTCGAGCAGGGAGCGCAGCATCCAGGCCGTCTGCTCGTGCACGGCCAGACGCTGGGTCAGCAGATCGGCCGTGGGTTCGTCGCCGGCCTTGTCGGCCCGGGGGAAAAGCTGGCGCGCCGTGCGTGCCACGGCCTCGTGACCCTGCACCAGAATGCGCACCATCTCCAGGGCCTTGGGCGGCCGGGCCGGTGCATCGGGCAGGCTGGTGAGCTTGCCGAACTGGGCATAAGAGCCCGGCGCATGGTGGCCCAGCGCGCGGATGCGCTCGGCCACGGGATCGACCGCGTTCCACAGCTCGGTGTACTGTGCCATGAACATGGTGTGCAGCGTGTTGAACATGGGACCCGTGACGTTCCAGTGGAAGTTGTGCGTGGTCAGGTACAGCGTATAGGTATCGGCCAGCAGGGCCGACAGGCCCTTGGCGATGGCGGCGCGGTCCTCGTCGCTGATGCCGATGTGGATGCCGGTCGCGGGCGGCAGCGCCGCGGCCTCAGGCGCGGCGTCCGGCTTGTGTTTCTGCGCTTTGTCCTTGCCTTGCTTGGCCATGCTCTCACCTTTCAGGTTTAACGAATCCAGACTCCCGCGCCCGCTACTGTGCTTACTGCGTGAGACGCTGCACGCCCGGCAGCGGGCAGGCATAGACGGCATTGCGCAGCGCAGCGATGGCCTCGTAGCGCGTGAAGCTGCGGCGCCAGGCCAGCACCACCCGGCGGGTGGGTGGAGAGATGCCGTCTTCCTCGTGGATGGGCAGGTAGCGGATATGCGGCTCGTCGGACTTGCGACGGCGCTCGGTGGGCGCCAGCGCATCCTCGGGCACGGACAGGCGCGGCACCAGGGTCACGCCCATGCCGGCGGCCACCATATGCTTGATGGTTTCCAGCGACGAGCCTTCAAAGGTGCGGCGTATGCCTTCGGAATTGCTCGCATAGCGCGCGAACTCGGGGCAGACCTCCAGCACATGGTCACGAAAGCAATGGCCCGTGCCCAGCAGCAGCATGGTCTCGTTCTTGAGGTCGGTGGTGGACAGGCTTTTTCTCTCGGCCAGCGGGTGGGCGCTGGGAACGGCCGCCATAAAGGGCTCGTCGTACAGCGGCGCCAGCGCCAGGCCCGTGTCGGGGAAGGGCTCGGCCATGATGGCGCAGTCGATTTCGCCGGTGCGCAACATCTCCAGCAGCCTGATGGTGAAGTTCTCCTGCAGCATCAGCGGCATCTGGGGCGTCATGCGGATGGAGTTGCGCACCAGCTCGGGCAACAGATACGGGCCTATGGTGTAGATCACGCCCAGGGTCAGCACGCCAGACAGCGGGTCCTTGCCGCGTTTGGCGATTTCCTTGATTTCGTTGGCCTGCTCCAGCACGCTTTGCGCCTGCCGCACGATTTCCTCGCCCAGCGAGGTGACCGAAACCTCACCGGCGCTGCGCTCGAAGAGCTTGACGTCCAGCTCCTCCTCCAGCTTCTTGATGGCCACGGACAGCGTGGGCTGTGAGACATAGCAAGCCTCGGCAGCGCGGCCAAAGTGCTTTTCCCGCGCAACTGCCACGATGTACTTCAATTCGGTAAGGGTCATAGAGACTTTGTGATGGAGACCATCGAAAACAGCAATGTGTGATGCAATGCCCCGCCGCCTGTCCGCGAGACGCGGGGAATCTTCTGAGCAACCACTTGCATTCAACCACAGATTGCTGCAGTAAAAGAGTACAGAAATCCCGGGAAGCACCTCGCTATTTACCCTCTAAAACCGGCTGTGCGCCGAATTCAGGCCTTCAGGTATTCGGCCTTGCCGCCCAGCCAGCGGCTCACATGGCGGGCCGCCAGCACCGGGTGCCGCTCCAGCATGCGCGGAGCCAGCTCGCGCGCCCAGTCCAGCAGCAGCACATCCTGCTCCAGATCGGCAAAGCGCAGCATGGGAGCGCCCGACTGGCGCGCCCCCAGAAACTCGCCGGGGCCGCGGATTTCCAGATCGCGCCGCGCGATCTCGAAGCCGTCGTTGGTTTCGGCCATGGCGCGCAGCCTCTCCTTGCCGGTGTCGGACAGGCGGCCGTTGTCGTTGACCGAGTACAGCAGCACGCAGGCCGAGGCTGCGGCCCCACGCCCCACGCGGCCGCGCAGCTGGTGCAGCTGGGACAGGCCGAAGCGCTCCGAATGCTCGATGACCATCAGCGAGGCATTGGGCACGTCCACGCCGACCTCGATCACCGTGGTCGAGACCAGCACCCCCATGACGCCCGCGGTGAACAGCTCCATCACGGCCTTCTTCTCGGCCGTGGGCATGCGCGAATGCAGCAGGCCGACCATGACGCCGGGCAGCATCTCGCTCAAGTACTCATGGGTGGCCGTGGCGTTTGACAGGTCCAGCGCCTCGCTCTCCTCGATCAGCGGACAGACCCAATAGACCTGGCGCCCGCCGGCCACCTGGGCGCCTATGCGCTCTATGACCTCGTCCTTGCGGCTGTCGGAAATCAGCTTGGTGACGATGGGCGTGCGCCCCGGCGGCAGCTCGTCGATGGTGGAGACATCGAGGTCGGCGTAATAGCTCATGGCCAGCGTGCGCGGGATCGGCGTGGCGCTCATCATCAGCAGGTGCGGCTCCATTCCGCTGGCAGCCAATTTCTGCCGCAGCGCCAGGCGCTGGGCCACGCCGAAGCGGTGCTGCTCGTCGATCACGGCCAGCGCCAGATTCTTGAACTGCACCTGCTCCTGGATCACCGCATGCGTGCCCACGACCAGCGCCGCTTCTCCGCTTTCGACCAGCGCCAGCATCTCGGCGCGCTGCTTTTTCTTCTGCGCGCCGGCCAGCCAGGCCACCTTCTTGCCCAGCGGCGCCAGAATCGGCTCCAGCCAGCCGACCAGCTTGCCGAAATGCTGCTCGGCCAGGATCTCGGTGGGCGCCATCAGCGCGCACTGCCAGCCGGCCTCGATGCTGGCCACGGCCGATAGCGCGGCGACCACGGTCTTGCCCGAGCCCACATCGCCCTGCAGCAGGCGGTGCATGGGAATGCTGCGCTCCATATCGGTGCGGATCTCGCCCACCACGCGCTGCTGGGCGGCAGTCAGGCCAAACGGCAGCCGATCGAGAAAGCGCTGCGTGAGGTCCGCCATGCCCGGCTGCGGCTTGAGCACGGGCGCCCTGAGGCGCGCGCGCTCGCGCTTGGCTTCGTACTGCGACAGCTGCTGGGCCAGCAGTTCCTCGGCCTTGAGCCTCTGCCAGGCAGGATGGGAATGGTCCTCCAGCGTGACCAGGGCCACATCGGGCGTAGGATGATGCAAAAAGGTGAGCGCATGGCGCAGGTCATACGCAGGCTGCAATCCGTTTTGGCCATGGAACTGTGCCAAGGGCGGCTGCTCGCCCGGCGGCAGGGTCTCGGACAGATCGGCCCTGAGCAGGGCCGTGGCGATGGCGCGGCGCAGATAGGCCTGGGGCAGGCTGGCCGTGGCCGGATATACCGGCGTCAGAGCCGTGGGCAGCTCGCCGCCCGCCACACGGAAGGCGGGGTGCATCATCTGCCTTCCCCAGAAACCGCCCTTGACCTCGCCGCGGATACGCAGGCGCGCCCCCACGGCCATGGTCTTTTGCTGCGAGGGGTAGAAACTGAAAAAAGTCAGCACGCATTCGGCCGTGCCGTCATCGACCGTGACCTTGAGCATGCGCCGGGGGCGCAGCTGCACCTCGCTGTGGGTGACCGTGGCCTCGATCTGCACGGTCTCGCCGTCGCGTGCGCTCTTGAGCGCCACGATGCGGGTCTCGTCCTCGTAGCGCAGCGGCAGATGCAGGGCCAGGTCGATGTCGCGCGTCAGCCCCATTTTCTGCAGCGCCTGCTGGGCCGGGCTGGGAGCTTTCTTGCTCGCGGCATCCGGCGCCGGGGCTGCATCTTTTTTGGCCGCACCCGCTTTGGCCGCAGCGCGCTTGCCCCCCGTCGACAGCGGTGGGTTCGAGGCAGCAAAAGCGGGAGAGGACATGGGCCGGGCAATCTCCTGACTGGGGGCTGCGCAACGCAGCCCATGGCAGCGGGCATGAATAGTGTATGAATATACAGCCATTTTCAGCAACCACCCAGGCTGCACAGCCCTGAAGCCAGCGCCGCTACCGGCGATTTGAGACAATTGCCCACTTGTTTGATTGAACTTGGAACGGGCCCCGTACGGCCCTCAAGCCCTGCATGTCTTCCTGCCCCCGAGAATTCACGCTCAGCGATTTCGACTTTGAACTGCCCGAAACGCTGATTGCCCAGCATCCCACCGCCGTTCGCAGCGCCTCGCGCCTGCTCGATGGCCGCAATCTCCCCCCCACCGACCGTATCTTCCGCGAGCTGCCCGATCTGCTGCAGCCCGGGGATCTGCTGGTCTTCAATGACACCAAGGTGCTCAAGGCCCGCATCTTTGGCGAGAAGGCCAGCGGCGGCAAGCTGGAGCTGCTGGTGGAGCGCGTGCTGACCGGCAATGAGGTCGTGGCCCATATGCGGGTCAGCAAGAAGCCCCTGCCCGGCGCCAAGATTCATCTGTGCGGCGGCCTCAGGAATGGCGGCTTCGATGCCGAGCTGCTGGGCCGCTGGCCCAACGAGGATGGCCCGCTGTTCCGCCTGGCGCTGACCGGCGCGCAGGGCGAGACGCCTTACGAGCTCATGGAGCAGTTCGGCCACCTGCCGCTGCCGCCCTATATAGAGCGCCAGCAGGACAGCGGCGCGGACCCCGACGAAAAGGAAGACAGCGAGCGCTACCAGACCGTGTTCGCGGCACAGCCGGGTGCCGTGGCCGCGCCGACGGCGGCCCTGCACTTCGACGAATCCGTGCTTGCCGCCCTGGAAGCCAAGGGCGTGGAGCGCGCCAATGTCACCCTGCATGTGGGCGCCGGCACCTTCCAGCCCGTGAAGACGGAAAGCCTGGCCGAGCACCAGATGCACAGCGAGTGGTACGACATACCGCTGTCCACCCTGGCCGCGCTGGAGCGCTGCCGCCAGCGCGGCGGCCGCGTCGTGGCCGTGGGCACCACCACCGTGCGCACGCTGGAATCCTGGGCCAAGTACGGCCATATCACGGGCAACACCAGCATCTTCATCACGCCCGGTTTCGAGTTCCAGGTCGTGGACCTGCTGGTGACCAATTTCCACCTGCCCAAGAGCACGCTCATGATGCTGGTCAGCGCCTTCTCGGGCTACGAGAAGATCATGGCGCTGTACCGCCACGCGATTGCGCAGCACTACCGCTTTTTCAGCTATGGAGACTCGATGCTGCTGGAGCGCAAGAGCGAGATACCTACAATGCCATAGCTCTGCAACCGTTGGCAAACAATTGCTCATCAATTCTTGCCAAGTTGATGAGCCTTCCCAAACCGAATGGTGATAGATTCCGCCGATGCACAACAACCACCCCGCATCCCCCGACCTCTCCGCCCCCGCTGCAGATGAGGAAATTGATCTGCTTGGTCTGCTCGTCACACTCGCCGAACATTGGAAGCTGCTGATCCTGGGACCTATCGTCATGGGGTTTGCTGCATTTGCTATCAGTTTTGCATTACCCAAGACCTATACCAGTACCTCTACGCTGGCGGTGGAGCGCCCCGGCTCTGCACTCTCGGCACCGGTGGCAGCCAGCATGGCGCTGTCTGCCGACGTTTTTCACCAGATTGCGCCAGCCGCAGGACTGGACAGCGGCCTGACGGCCGAGGAAATACGAAAAAAGCTGAGCAAACGCATTTCGGTCACCGTGGGCAAGCAGGATAAGTTGCTTACGATAGAAACACAGGCAAGAACCCCGGAGGCCGCGCAAAAGCTCAACACGGCGCTACTCGAAGCCCTGTATCCTCTGACCCAACCCAAAGGGGTGGAAAAGAAACAGCTTGAAATGCAGCTGACCGGCGAGAAAAAACGGTTTGTGGAAACCTCCAGCTTGGAACTGCAGACCGCAGCGCTACTGGCCTCCGGCAAGGTAGTCTCGGAAGCGACCAGTCGGTTGTATGGCGAGCTGCTGGTTGCCAATAGCGCCCGCCAGAAAACCATTGCAGATCTGGAAATGCGCCTGGAAGGCCTGAATCAGGGTGATATCGTGCAGCAGCCCACTCTGCCCGAAGAAGAGATCAAGCCCAAGAAGCCGATGATTGCGATTGGCGCAGCCATCTTCACGGGCTTGGCCCTGCTGATCTTTGTCTTTGCACGCCAAGCGCTACGCAGCGCTCAGCAAAGCTCCCCCGAGCAAGCTGAAAAAATCGCACGCATCCGCCGCGCATTGCCTTTTTGCTCCTGAAAACCAGGCAACGCCAAATAAAAAGCCCGCAACTGCGGGCTTTTTATTGCCGACTCGCTTCGGCAACACGGAGAACAGCTCAATAGCCGTGCTGCTGCCTGAACTCCCGCGCCTTGCCGAAGTGCCCGTTGCCGATAAAAGGCACGGGAGGGCGCAGGGCTGATAGCGGTGAAGGGTGGTTGCTGGTCAACACCAGATGCCCTCGGTCCCGGGGGATGAAGACGCGCTTGGACTGCGCATGCGAGCCCCAGAGCATAAAGACCGTGGGCCGACCCTGCTCCGCCACATGGCGGATGATGGCGTCGGTCAGCTCTTCCCAGCCGCGCTTGGCGTGGCTGGCGGCCTGCCCCTCCTCCACGGTCAGACAGGTGTTGAGCAGCAGGACGCCATGCTCCGCCCAGCCCACCAGACTGCCGCCGGGCTGCGGGAATGGCGGAAAAGAGGTGCCCAGATCGCGCTGCATTTCCTTGAAGATGTTCTGCAGCGAGGGCGGCAGGCGCACGCCCGAGGCCACGGAAAAAGCCAGGCCCTCGGCCTGGCCGCGGCCATGGTAGGGGTCCTGTCCCAGGATGACGACGCGCACCTCTTCGGGCGGCGTCAGCGCCAGCGCCCGCAGCGGCTTGGGCGGAAAGATCACCGCCCCGGCATCCAGTCTTTGCTGCAGAAAGTGCAGCAGCTCCTGCCCCTTGGAGCCCGTAAAAAAAGCATCGACCAAGGCCTGCCAGCCCGGGGCCACGGGCCATTGCGCGGGATCGGCGCTGGTCAATTGGGTCTGGGCTGAATCGCCTGCGTTCAGGCTCGGGCTTGCATGGTTCATACCGTGATTCTCGCAATATCCTGCGGGCCCCGAAGCTTCAGGCCCCACGCCGCTGGCCGCCACACCGGTGGTCGGCTCAAAATACCTGATTTCAGTGAGTGACACCGCCTCGCCATTTGCAAAGAATGGCCTCCAATACGGCTGATCGCTCAAGCCGAAACGGAGCTATCCATGCATCAATCCGCTGCCATCCATTCGGTCCCGTCAAGCAATACCTTCCTCTCCGGTGCTCGCCCCTTCAGCCTGGGGCCGCGAGGCTTCAGGTTTGCGGGCTGGGAGCTGCGCCTGCGCTCGCGCAGCCTCATCGGCCCCAAGGGCCAGGAGGTCGGCCTCACCAAGACCGAGTTCGAGCTGCTGCTGGCCCTGCTCAAGCGTCCCAGGCAGGTCATGAGCCGTGAGCAGATCATGAATCTGACCCAGGCCGAAGACGAAATCTACGACCGCGCCATCGATGTGCAGATGCTGCGCCTGCGCCGCAAGGTGGAGCCGTCGGGCAGCGCCCCGGCCCTGCTCAAGACCAAGCGCGGCGCCGGCTATTTTCTCGACGCCGATGTGCAGACGCTGATGTAATCCGGCGCTCGCGGCCTGGGCCGTGCTTCAGCGCGCGAACAGCTTGGCCAGGGCCTCGCCGGGTTCGGGGGCGCGCATAAAGGCCTCGCCCACGAGGAAGGCATTGACGCCGGCATCGCGCATGGTCTTGACGTCGTCCCGGGTCAGGATACCCGACTCGGTGACCAGCAGACGGTCGGCGGGCACGCTCTTCTGCAGCTCCAGCGTGGTCGCTATGTGCACTTCGAAATTGCGCAGATTGCGGTTGTTGATGCCCACCAGAGGGGTCTTGAGCTTCAAGGCGCGCTCCAGCTCCTGGGCATCGTGCACCTCGACCAGCACGGCCATGTCCAGGCTCAGTGCGATCTGCTCCATCTCGGCCATCTGAGCATCGTCCAGGCAGGCCGCGATCAGCAGCACGCAGTCGGCGCCGATGGAGCGCGATTCGTAGATCTGATAGGGGTCGACCATGAAGTCCTTGCGCAGCACGGGCAGCAGGCAGCTGGCGCGCGCCTGCTTGAGATAGTCGATGCTGCCCTGGAAAAACTGCTTGTCGGTGAGCACGGACAGGCAGGCCGCGCTGACCTCGCCGTCGCCCATGGCATAGCTCTGGGCAATGTCGGCAGGAATGAAGTTGGAGCGGATCACGCCCTTGCTGGGGCTGGCCTTCTTCACTTCGGCGATCACGCCGGCCTGGCCGGCCGCGATCTTGGCACGCAGCGCGCCCACGAAATCGCGCGTGAGCACGCGGCTTTCGGCGTCGCGGCGCACCTCCTCCAGGGGCAGGCGCTTCTTGGCGGCGGCCACTTCCTGGACCTTGACGTCGCAGATTTTCTTCAAGATGTCAGACATGGGATTCCTTTCACGGCTTGCTCCAACCCGGCTGGTGCAAGACGCTCCCCTTGGGGACTATCCTTGCATCGGCCGGTTGGCGCAGGCCCTAGTTTGATTCTGTGCCGGGCTGCGCCTCGCGCGCAGACTCTGGGGCGGGGGAGCGCACCACCTTCATGATGATGCGGTGCATGACGATGCCGACCGCGATGAACAAGGCGGAGACGCCCAGCACGATCCAGGTGGAAGCATCGTTCCAGATCGGCGCGTCGAGCAGGCTCATGGCGGGCTCAGGCCTGGGCTTGCGTATGGGCGACCAGCTCATGGAGCTTGGCCAGCGCCGCGCCGCTGTCCAGCGCCGCCTGGGCGCGGCTCAGGCCGTCCTCGATGCTGGAGGCCACATTGGCCGCATACAGGGCCGCGCCCGCGTTCAGGCAGACGATGTCGCGCGCGGCGCTCCGGTCGCCGCCCAGAATGCCCAGCAGCACGGCCTTGGACTCCTCGGGGTTCTCGACCTTGAAGGCACGCGTGCCCACCATGCGCAGGCCGAAGTCCTCGGGATGGATCTCGTACTCGCGCACCACGCCGTCCTTGAGCTCGCCCACCAGCGTGCCCGCGCCCAGGCTGATCTCGTCGAGGCCGTCGCGGCCATAGACCACGATGGCATGCTCGGCGCCCAGGCGCTGCAGCGCGCGCACCTGGATGCCGACCAGATCCTCGTGGAACACGCCCATGAGGATATTGGGCGCGCCGGCCGGGTTGGTCAGCGGCCCCAGGATGTTGAAGATGGTGCGCACGCCCAGCTCCTTGCGCACGGGCGCCACGTTCTTCATGGCCGGATGGTGGTTGGGCGCGAACATAAAGCCTATGCCCACGTCGCGTATGCAGTCGGCGATCTGCGCGGAATCGAGGTTGATGTTCACGCCCAGCGCCTCCATGGCATCGGCGCTGCCGCTCTTGCTGCTGACGCTGCGCCCGCCGTGCTTGCTGACCTTGCCCCCCGCCGCCGCGATCACGAAGGTGGAGCAGGTGGAGATGTTGAAGGTGTTGGCGCCGTCGCCGCCCGTGCCCACGATGTCCACCAGGTGGGTCTTGTCGTGCACATTGACCTTGTTGGAGAACTCGCGCATCACCTGGGCCGCGGCCGAGATCTCGCCTATGGTTTCCTTCTTCACGCGCAGGCCCGTGAGGATGGCGGCCGTCATCACCGGCGAGAGCTCGCCGCGCATGATCATGCGCATCAGGTGCAGCATCTCGTCGTGGAAGATTTCGCGGTGCTCGATGGTGCGCTGCAGCGCTTCCTGGGGAGTGATCATTGCAATATCTCTCTATGCTTTTAGGAGCTGCTTGCGCCTGTTCTGTCTCGATTACCTATGGTTTTCATTTTTCAACCAAGAGATGACAGGCGCCGGAAGCTATTGATTAATGAGTGAATCCCGGTTCAGTTCTGCTCGAGAAAGTTCTTCAGCATGGCATGGCCGTGCTCGGTCAGGATGCTCTCGGGGTGGAACTGCAGACCCTCGATGGCCAGCGTCTTGTGCCGCACGCCCTGGATCTCGCCGTCCTCGCTGGTGGCCGTGATCTCCAGGCAGTCGGGCAGCGTGCTCCTGTCTATCACCAGGGAATGGTAGCGGTTGACCGTGAACTCCCTGGGCAGGCCCGCAAACGCGCCCTTCTGGTCGGTGCTGATGACGCTGGTCTTGCCATGCATCTGCCGGCCCGCGCGGATGATGTCGCCGCCAAAGGCCGCACCAATGCTTTGGTGGCCCAGGCAGACGCCCAGAATCGGCAGCTTGCCCGCGAAATGCCGGATCGCCGCCACCGAGATGCCGGCCTCGGCCGGCGAGCAGGGGCCCGGCGAAATCACCAGGCGCTCTATGCCCTCGCGCGCGATCAGCGCCTCCACCTCGGCCACCGTGGTCTCGTCGTTGCGCACCACGGTCACCTCGGCACCCAGCTCGCCAAAGTACTGGACGATGTTGTAGGTGAAGCTGTCGTAGTTGTCGATCATCAGGAGCTTCATGCTTGCTCTCCGGAAGAGGGTTCAAGGTCCAGTCCGCTCGTTCCCGCACGCAAGCGCGCAAACTCGCGGTGCTCGTAGGCAATGCAGGCCTCCATGAGATCGCGGTAGACGGCCTCCATCACATCGGGCTGGCCGCCCTCCTGTTCGCAGCGCTCGCGCACGCGCTGCACGATGGCGGCTATGCGCGCCTCGTCGCGCACCTGGTTCACATCACCCTTGATGCGCGCGGCCTGCTGCATATAGCCGATGCGCGTGACCAGCAGCGGCACCAGCACGTCGTCCAGCGCATTCACCTGGCGGCGCACGTCTTCCATGGTGGTGCAGTGCTGCACCAGATCGATAGCTTTGCTCATTCCAATCCCTCTTCCACCAGTTCGGCGGCGCGCAGCAAGGCACGGGCCTTGTGCTCGGTTTCCTTCCACTCCAGCTCCGGCACGGAGTCGGCCACCACGCCGGCCGAGGCCTGCACATAGAGCATTCCGTCCTTGATCACGCCGGTGCGTATGGCGATGGCCAGATCCATGTCGCCCGCAAAGCTCAGATAGCCGCAGGCGCCGCCATAGATGCCGCGCTTGGTGGGTTCGAGCCGGTCGATGATCTCCATGGCATGCACCTTGGGCGCACCCGTCAGCGTGCCTGCGGGGAAGGTGGCCTTGAACACATCCATGCTGTCCATGCCGTCCTGCAAAATGCCTTCCACATTGCTCACGATGTGCATGACGTGGCTGTAGCGCTCCACCGCAAAGGCCTCGGTCACCTTGACCGTGCCGGTCTTGGCAATGCGACCGATATCGTTGCGCGCCAGGTCAATCAGCATCACATGCTCGGCACGTTCCTTGGGGTCGGCCACCAGCTCCTTCTCGGTGACCTTGTCGGCCTCGGGCGTGGCGCCGCGCGCTCGCGTGCCGGCCAACGGGCGGATGGTGATCTTCTGGCCCTCGGGCGTGCGCTCCTGGCGCACCAGGATCTCGGGGCTGGCTCCCACCACATGGAAGTCGCCCAGGTGGTAGAAGTACATATAGGGGCTGGGGTTGAGCGAGCGCAGCGCGCGGTACAGCGACAGCGGCGAGGCCGTGAAGCGCTTGTGGATGCGCTGACCCACCTGCACCTGCATGAAGTCGCCCGCGGCGATCAGCTCCTTGGCCTGCTGCACGGCGGCCAGATAGTCCTGCTTGTCAAAGCTGCGCTGGGCCGGGTGGCTTTCGCCGGCGCGGATCTGCGGCGCGCTGACCGAGTAGCGCAACTGGTCCTTGAGCTGGCGCAGCCGCTTCTTGGCGCGCGTATAGGCTTCGGGCTCGCCGGGGTTGGCGTAGACGATGAGATAGAGCTTGCCCGAGAGGTTGTCGATGACGGCCACCTCCTCGCACTGCAGCAGCATGATGTCGGGCGTGCCCAGGGAATCGGGCGGGCAGGAGGCTTCGAGCTTTTTCTCGATGTAGCGCACGGCGTCGTAGCCGAAGTAGCCGGCCAGGCCGCCACAAAAGCGCGGCAGGCCGGGCGTGAGCGCCACCTTGAAGCGCTTCTGGTAGGCGGCGATGAAGTCCAGCGGATTGCCGCTGGCCGTCTCCACCACCTGGCCGTCGCTCACGACTTCGGTGCGGGCCTGCTCGCCGAAGCCGCTGGCGCGTACAAAGCTGCGCGCCGGCAGGCCGATGAAGCTGTAGCGGCCGAAGCGCTCGCCGCCCACCACGGACTCCAGCAGAAAGCTGTACTTGCCGTCGCCATTCGCATGGGCGAGCTTGAGATAGAGGGACAGCGGGGTTTCGAGGTCGGCAAAGGCCTCGATCAGCAGCGGGATGCGGTTATAGCCCTGGGCCGCAAGAGATTTGAATTCCAGTTCCGTGATCACGGGTAAAACTCCGGGAGTCATGGCGCATGGCTCGCCTGCCGGGCATGGGGTTAAGGCAGGTGACGCGAAAGCTTGCGTGGGAGATGCGCCGGTTCATTCCAATTGGCCCAGGAGCATGCAAATGCATGTGAGGCCGCGGGTGCACGCCGGGCTCGTGCCGGAGTGCTTTAGCAGTTCATATGGGCAGGCTTACGCCAGGGCCAGGCTCCCCGGTCTCCACAACCTGCAATGAACGTGCGATGAATGAACATGATGCGGGCAAGTGTAGCGCATCAAGGCCGACCATGGGAGGCCGGCCGCCGGCACGGCCTAGTAGCTGCCCGAATTGCTGCGCCTGGCCGCAGGTTCCAAGATGCCAAGCCTCGCCCCATCACAACAAGGCCGCAGGCCACAGCAACCACGGGGCCGGAGGAGACCACCATGTCGGAACGTTTTTTCTGTCGCGGCGCAGCCGCCTGGGCCCTGGCGGCCAGCCTGCTGTGCGGCGCCGCGGCCGCGCAGGCCCAGGGCAGCCCGCCCTCGCTCACCATCCAGGGCGTGAGCTATCCATCCACCATACAGTCGCGGGGCAAGACGCTGGAGCTCAACGGCGCGGGCACGCGCTACAAGGCGATCTTCAAGGTCTATACCGCGGGACTGTACCTGGAGAAGCCCGCGCGCAACCTGCAGGAGATAGAGGCGCTCAAAGGTCCGAAACGCATCAGCGTGACCATGCTGCGCGACATTGATTCGGCCGAGCTCGGCAAGCTGTTTGCACGCGGCATGGAAGACAATATGGAACGCGCGGCGTTCTCCAAGCTGATTCCCGGCGTGATCCGCATGAGCGACATCTTCACGCAAAACAAGAAGCTGCTGGCCGGCGAGAACTTCACGGTGGACTGGATTCCCGGCCAGGGCACTCTGGTCACCGTCAAGGGCCAGCTCCAGGGCGAGCCTTTCAAGGAGCCCGAATTCTTCATGGCCCTGCTGGGCATCTGGCTGGGGCCACATCCGGCCGACGAGCAGCTCAAGAAGGCGCTGCTCGGCGAGAGCTCCTGAAGTCCCGGCTACTGCGGCTCGAGCAGATCACGGTAGTAGCCGGGCAGCGCGAACAGCGCGCCGTGCACCTGGGCGTTGTAGTACTGCAGATCCCCGACCCCGCGCCGCGCCAGGCGCTCGGCCACCTGCTGCGCGGACAGGGCCGCGGGGTCCAGGCTGTCGGAGGCCACGGCCAGCCCCCAGTAGGCGCCGTACAGCGGGATGTAGAGGCCGTAGCAACGCACCACGGCAAACTGCTCGCGCAGGCTGCGCGCCAGCTCCGCCACCTGCGGGCCGTGAAACACCGGGCTGCCCAGGTGCAGCACCAGGGCCCCGCCCCGCGCCAGCACGCGCCGCATGCGCTGCAGCGAGGCCGGCGAATACAGGCCTTGGGCCGGCGTATCGGGGTCGGTCAGGTCCATCAGCACCAGGTCGAAGCGCTCTTCGGTGCTATCGACCAGGGCCATGCCGTCGCCTATGCAGAGCTGCACGCGCTCATCGTCGAGCGCGCCGCGGTGCACGGCCTGCAGATGCTGGCGTGCGCACTGCACCACGGCCTCATCGAGCTCGGCCAGCACCACGCGCTCCAGCCCATGCTTAAGCAGTTCCTCGGCCGCACCGCCGTCGCCCCCACCCAGAATCAAGGCCTGGCGCGGCGCCCCATGCGCGGTCGCGGCCGGGTGCACCAGCGCCTCGTGATAGAAGAACTCCTCGCGCTCCGAGGTCATGAAGCGCTGATCCAGGCGCAGCACCTTGCCGAACTGCGGCGTGTGCAGCAGCTCCAGCTGCTGGAAGGCGGTCTGCCGCAGCTCGCAGGGCCGGGCCAGATAGCCGAAGCGCGCATGCGGCGCCAGCTGCTCCATCACCCATTGCGGCTCGGGCTCCGGATCCCGGCCGGCCGCCGCCGGGCCGATATCGCCGCGCATCAGCTGCTGGCGCACCACACGGGCCGGCGCATAGGCGGCGATCACGCCCTCCATCAGGGCTCTGGCCTTGTCCGAGTTGTCGTCCGAGAAATTGCACACATAGACGTCGACGGTGACGCTGCCGGTCTCGGGCCAGGTGTGGATGGCCAGATGCGACTCGGCCAGCAGCACCGTGCCGGTCACGCCTCCGGGCTGCCCCTCATAGGGCGGGAACTTGACCCATTTGTCGTCCACCAAGGTCAGTCCCGAGGCCAGAGTCTGCTCGCGGCACAGACTGGCGATGGCCTCGGCTTCGAGCATGTAGCGCTCGTGGCCCGCGCATTGGTAAAGATCGGCGGTCAGATGCAGTCCGTGCATGTGGCTTGGGTCCTCCTTGATTCCAGGCCGGACACGGTTCCGGCGCCGGCGACACAAAGCCGACGACTCTAGCAAACAGACTTATCCGCACCTTTTCCTGCCAGATTGGCTGGCAAAACCCGACATCAAACGGCAAGCTGCTCCAGGCTGTCCAGATGTGCGGCGGCCGCCACGGCGGCTATGGGCTGGCCGTGGTTATAGCCATAGGTCATGAGCACCACGGGGCAACCCGCGGCCTCGGCGGCCTGGGCGTCGTTGCTCGAGTCGCCCACCATCAGCGTGCGCGCGGGCTGGCTGGCCAGCGCCGCGCAGGTCTTGAGCAGCGGCATGGGATCGGGTTTCTTGCGCTCGAAGGAATCGCCGCCGAACACCTGGTCGAAGAAGCCGTCCAGTCCCTTGGACGCCAGCAGCGGCCGCGCGAACGACAGCGGCTTATTGGTCAGGCAGGCCATGCGCAGGCCGCGCGCCCTGAGCGCCTGCAGGCCCTCGCGCACGCCCGGATAGACGTCGGCAAACTGGCCGTTGATCTGCAGATAGTGATGCTCGTAGCGCTGCCAGGCCCGGGTATAGAGCTCGTCCACCCTGGACGCACCGGCATCGCCGAGTACATGGCCGAGCACCGAGCGGATCAGATGCTCGGAGCCCTTGCCCACCATCTGCTCTATGGTCTGGGGCGCGATGGCGGGCAACTGCAGATCGGCCAGCATGCGATTGAGGGCCTCGGCGAAATCGCCCAGCGTATTCACCATGGTGCCGTCGAGGTCCACCATCACGGCATCGATTTCCAAGGGCTGGCGGGCAGCGGGCAGATTCAGTTGCATGACTATCAATTCAATAGCTGCCGGCGCCGTTCGCACATACGCCAGCAAGCAAAAACACCGAAAGCCCGCAGCGCATGGGCCAGCAGGCTATTCACTCGAGCTGGCAGTTCAGGCGGCCAGCGCTGCGTGCATCTGGTCGATCACGGCCTTGTAATCGGGCTTGCCGAAGATGGCGCTGCCGGCCACGAAGGTGTCGGCACCGGCATCGGCCACGGCGCGGATATTGCTTTCCTTGATGCCGCCGTCGACTTCCAGGCGGATATCCTTGCCCGAAGCCTCGATGCGCTTGCGCGCCGCCTCGACCTTGCGCAGCGTGCTGTCGATGAAACTCTGGCCGCCGAAGCCCGGGTTCACGCTCATCAGCAGGATCAGGTCGATGTCGTCGATCACCCAGTCCAGCACGTCCAGCGGCATCGCGGGGTTGAAGGTCAGGCCGGCCTTGCAGCCATGGGCCTTGATGTTCTGGATGCTGCGGTGCAAATGCGACGAGGCATCGGGGTGGAAGCTGATGTAGTCGGCGCCCGCCTTGGCAAAGGCCGTGGCCAGCTCGTCCACGGGCTGGATCATCAGGTGCACGTCGATGGGCACGGGCCGGCCGTCGGGCGTCACGGCGTGGGGCTTGAGCGCCTGGCAAATCATGGGGCCGAAGGTCAGGTTCGGCACATAGTGATTGTCCATCACGTCGAAATGGATCCAGTCGGCACCGGCGGCGATGACGTTGCGCACTTCTTCGCCCAAACGAGCGAAGTCGGCTGACAGGATGGAAGGGGCAATGCGGTAGGTGGGGCTCATGAGGTGCGATTGTCGCAGTTACCATTGCACCATGCCGATGAACGAGTTTCTGGTCCAAGTCCAGCCCGCCTACCTGCCCGAGCAGTCCGCTCCGGCCGCAGGCGTCTATGTGTTTTCCTACACCATCACCGTCACCAACACGGGCGACGTGCCCGCGCAGCTGATCGCGCGGCACTGGATCATCACCAACGAACTGGGCCATGTCGAGGAGGTCAAGGGCCTGGGCGTGGTGGGTCGCCAGCCGCTGCTGCAGCCGGGCGAGTCCTTCGAATACACCAGCGGCTGCCAGCTGCGCACGCCCACGGGCACCATGCAGGGCAGCTATCTGTGCGTGAATCATGAAGGCGACATCTTCAGCTGCGAGATTCCGCTGTTCGTGCTGCAGATGGACGAGTCCGGCGACATCATGCCCACGCCCGAAAAGCGCACCCTGCACTGATGCGCGCTGCTCCCCATTTTCCTGACGGCCGCCAGGCAGCGGCCCGCATAGACCACGCATGAAGCGAACCACTTCCGACCTGGAGGGCCTGCTCGCCGAGCTCAACCCCGACGCCGACCTGGCCCAGAGACATTTGTGGCTGATCCATCTGTTCGAATGGATACGCGCACCCAAGCCTTCGACCGATCTGGCCGTGGAGCGCGTGCGCACCCTGGTCGAGATCTTCGAGGCCCGCCCCGAGGCGCGTGCGCGCCTGCAGGCCTGGTGGCAGAAGCTGATCTCCACGGTGGACATCACGGCGCTGCTGGCCGACTTCGGCTTTGCGCCGCGCACGGCCATGATGAGCGAGCTGGCCGAGCGCATGCGCTACAAGCTGCTGCCCAGCACGCCCGAGACCTTCGATGCCTCCGAGCTGTTCATGCTGGCCATGCCCGACGAGTTCGATGCGCGCTGGCTGCACTCCCTGGACGCCGAGCTGATGCAGCGCGTGACGCTGCTGCTCGCGCCGCCGCAGGAAAACGCCCTCAGCCTCTGGGAAACCAGCCTGCTGGACGCCATCACCTACTGCGCCGGCCAGATTCTCTCCAGCGGCTTCGCGCCCGAGCTGCGCCTGCGCATGAGCGAAAAGGACCGCGAGGAAAAGCCCTTCCACGCCCTGATCCACGATGTGGAGAACCTGCGCGTGGAGGTGCTGCTGCCGCTGCGCACCACCGAAAGGCGGGACGCCGCCGCGGCCCGGCTGCGCGAGCGCCTCGACGCCTGCCGCGCGGCCGTGGCCTCGGTCTATTCCTACTTCGAGGCCGAGGGCATTTCCGTGGGCCTGGTGTTCCGCCTGCGCCAGCTGCGCGCGCGCATTCTGCGCGTGCGGCGTCTGCTGGACTGCCTGCTGGCCGAGAACCGCGCCTACGAGACCTCGGAGCTGATGGCCAATCTGGTCTCCGTGGGCATAGAGCGGCGCAGCGTGCGCGCCCTGCTGTCCACCAACACCTCGCTGCTGGCCGCCAAGGTGGCCGAGCGCAGCGCCGAGACCGGCGAGCACTACATCACGCGCAATGCCAGCGAGTACCGCCAGATGCTGGCCCAGGCCGCGGGCGGCGGGCTGATGATGGCCTTCACCACGCTGGCCAAGTTCGCGCTCTATGCGCTGGGCCTGTCGGTGTTCTGGGGCGGCATGGCCGCGGGCCTGAACTACGCGCTCAGCTTCGTGCTGATCCAGTTGCTGCACTTCACGGTGGCCACCAAGCAGCCGGCCATGACGGCGCCCGCCATGGCCGCCAAGCTCAAGGACGTCCCCACCGACGCCTCGATACAGGAATTCGTGGACGAGGTCGCCAACCTGGTGCGCTCGCAGGTGGCGGCCATTCTGGGCAATGTGCTGGTGGTGTTTCCGGCTTCGCTGGCCCTGGCCCTGGGCTTTGCCAGGCTGGCCGACCACACCGCGCTGTCTCCGGCCCACGCCACGGCGGTGCTGGAGTCGCTGAGCCTGCTCGGCCCCTCGCTGCTGTTTGCTGCCTTTACCGGCGTGCTGCTGTTCACCAGCAGCCTGATCGCCGGCGGCGTGGAGAACTGGTTCGTGCTGCGCAACATCGATTCGGTGATCCGCTACAACCCCGGCATCACGGGCTTTCTGGGCCGCTCGCGTGCGGACCGCTGGGCGCGCTTTCTGCGCAAGAACATCTCCGGCCTGGCGGCCAATGTCTCGCTGGGCCTGATGCTGGGCCTGGTGCCGGCCTTCGCGGCCTTCTTCGGCCTGGGCCTCGAGGTGCGCCACGTCACGCTGTCCACGGGCCAGATCGGCGTGGCCATGGCCTCGCTGGGCTGGGAGGTGCTGCACTCCAATCTGCTGTGGTGGGCCGTGGCCATGCTGCCGCTCAACGCGGCGCTCAATGTGGGCGTGAGCTTTTACCTGGCCTTCCGCGTAGCCCTGCGCGCGCACAACGTCGGCAGCGTGGAGCGCTCGCGCATCTACCAGGCCATCCGCCAGCGCCTGTGGCGCAAGCCGCTGAGCTTTTTCTGGCCCTGAGCGCCCGGCGGGCATGGACGGGCATCACTAAAATGCCGTGATACCCGCCCGCCAATGCCGTCCGGCAGCTTCGCCGCCCCGTCATTTCCGGGCGCCTTCGTCCGCATTTCAGCTCCGGCCGTCTCCATGCCCATCGCCATCGAGCCCACGGGAAAAGCCCACATCATCACCCTGCAGGGGCAGGTGAACAGCTCCAATGCCGCCACCGTGGAGGCCGAGCTGCTGCATATCCTGCAGACCGGCGCCAGAAACGTGCTGCTGGGCATGACGGATCTCAGCGACATCTCCGGCGCCGGCCTGCGCGTGGTCGTGGTGCTGGCCAAGCGCCTCAGACAGACGGGCGGCAAGCTGGTGATCTACGGCATGCAGCCCCAGGTGCGCGAAGTCTTTGACCTCTGCGGCTTTCTGGCCGTACTCAATGTGGCCGCCACCCGCGCCGAGGCGCTGGAGCAGTTTTGACCAAAGTCCAAGCGGCCGCTGCGGCCAGTGAATCCATGGGTGAATTTGATCTGATCCGTCGCTATTTCCAGCGCCCAGCGCGCCGCGCCGCGCTGGGCGTGGGCGACGACTGCGCACTGCTGGCGCCGGCTCCCGGCATGCAGCTGGCGATTTCCTGCGACATGCTGGTCGAAGGGCGCCACTTCTTTGCCGATGTCCGGCCGCGCCTGCTGGGCCACAAGGCTCTGGCCGTGAACCTCAGCGATCTGGCGGCCAGCGGTGCCAGACCTCTGGCCTTTACCCTGGCCATCTCCTTGCCGCGCGCCGATGAAACCTGGATCGGCGAATTCGCCGCGGGCCTGCTGGAGCTGGCCGACCAGCATGACTGCGAGCTGATAGGCGGCGACACCACGGGCGGGCCGCTCAATATCAGCATCACCGTATTCGGCGAAGTGCCCTCCGGCCAGGCCTTGCTGCGCAGCGGAGCCCAACCCGGCGACGAGATCTGGGTTAGCGGCCATCTGGGCGATGCGCGCCTGGCGCTGGTGGCGCTGCAAGGCCATATCCGCCTGCCCGCGGCCTTGCTGGAGCAGGCCCGGCAGCGGCTGGAGACCCCCACGCCGAGAGTGGCCCTGGGCCTGGCGCTACGCGGCATCGCCAGCAGCGCGCTGGATGTGAGCGACGGGCTGCTGGGCGATCTGGGCCATATTCTCGAGCTGTCCCGGGTGGGCGCCACGGTGGACAGCCGCCTTGCCCTGCCTCTGATGGCCGCAGCCGCCTATCCAGCCACCGCCTCTTGGCGGCTGGAGGCCGAGCTGCAGCAGCAGTGCACGCTGGCCGGCGGCGACGATTACGAGCTGTGCTTTACCGCACCCGCGGCACGCCATGCGGCGGTGCTGGCCGCGGGCGCTGCCAGCAACACGCCCGTCACCTGCATAGGCCGCATCGAGGCCCAAGCCGGCCTGCGCGTGATAGGTGCGGACGGCGCGCTGCTGCAGCCGCACTGGAAGTCCTTCGACCACTTCGACGCGGATTGAACCCGGGCGGCCGCCTGCGCCGTGCAGACGGACCGCCGCGTATCATTGCGCCATGACCGAAGACTCTTCAGAGCAAGCCTCAAATCCGGCCAAAGCGCAGATGGAATCTGCGCCGCAAGCTATCAATAAAAAAGCCGACGCAACCAGCAGTTCTGCGGGTCTCGCACACCCGGGCGTGAAGTTCATGCTGCAGCACCCGGCCCACCTGATCGCCTTCGGTTTCGGCTCTGGCCTGTCGCGCATCGCTCCCGGCACCGTGGGAACGCTCTGGGCCTGGCTGGCCTATCTGGTGCTGCAGCTGTGGCTGGACAAAACCCAGCTGGGCTGGCTGATTGCCGCCAGCCTTCCCCTAGGCTGGTGGGCCTGCACCGTGACCGCCCGGCATATGCGCGTGGCCGACCCCGGCCATGTGGTCTGGGACGAGGTCGTGGCCATGTGGCTCATTCTCTGGCTGACCATGCCCATGGGCTTCTGGGGCCAGCTGCTGTGCTTTGCGGTGTTCCGCTTTTTCGATGCCGTCAAACCCCAGCCCGTCAAATGGGCGGACCGCCTGTTCAAAGGCTTCGGGCCGCGCGGCGGCTGGGGCATCATGTGGGATGACCTGGTGGCGGCCTTCTGCTCGTTGCTGGCGATTGCGCTCTGGCGGCATTTCTTCGGCACCTGAGCCGCACCCCAGAGATTCGAGAGGAGAACGCCATGGCCGCAGAACCCCCAGGCATTGACGAGCTGGTCCGGCAGCTGGCGGCCAGACTCGGCAACAAGGGCTGGATGCTGGCCACGGCCGAGAGCTGCACGGGCGGCATGATTGCCGCGGCCTGCACCGATCTGGCGGGCTCCAGCGACTGGTTCGAGCGCGGTTTCGTGACCTACTCCAACGCGGCCAAGACCGAGATGCTGGGCGTGCCCACCGCCATGATCGCCGAGCATGGCGCCGTCAGCGAGGCCGTGGCGCGCGCCATGGCCGAGGGCGCGGTTCGCCGCTCGGGCGCGCAGGTCAGCATGGCGGTGACGGGGATTGCCGGGCCCGGCGGCGGGTCGGCCGAGAAGCCCGTGGGGACGGTCTGGTTCGGCTGGTGCGTGAACGCCGAGGTTCAGGCCCATGCGCTGCTGCTCAAAGGGAGCCGCGCGGAGGTGCGCCAGTCATCCGTGCGCCATGCGCTGCAACAGCTGCTCAAGCTCATAGGCGGCTGACGACCTCAGTACACCAGCTGCGGCTGCAGGCCGCAGCTGAGCTGTGCACCGACCCCCGTCTGGGCCAGATCTATGCCCAGGCCCTTGACCAGCACATTGACCAGCGGATCCAGCAGCGGAGACAGCAAGCCCTGGACAATACCTTGCAGCAGACCGAGCAGGCCGCTCAGCACCGCGCTCACGACCTGGAGAAGCGCCTGAATCCCGCCGGGACTGGCCCGGGGATCATTGGGCAGGGGCTGCAGCAGATTCAGGCTGCTAACGGTAGCCCCCAGGCTACCCACAATATTGTTGGCCGATAGCGCTTGCCACAAAGGACTGTCTGCCAGGCGCGGAGGGTTGTCGAAGGTGAATTGCGGGTCCGTATTCGCGGCCACGGGGGTGTCGACCTTGATGCCCAGCCCGCCAAAATACTGGGGCGTGCGCTTGCCAAAGCCATCGCACCCTATGCAGTCCAGGCGCAGCACCGGCAGGGCCGAATTCTGGAGTGGCGCCTTGCTGCCGAAAGCCTGGCTCTTGGCCTCATCCAGGGAGTTGCCCAAACGACCCAGGTGAATATCGGCCGCCGCCGTGCGTGCATTCGTCACCAGCTTTTTGCTGCCCGCATCGCAGCTGTAATCCGTCACATAGGCCTGACCTCCGCCAAGGTCCAGGCTCAGATCCAGCCGGCTTGGTGGCGGCAGAATCGTCATATCGGCATAGCCGTTCACATTGCCAAGCAACAGGTTCACCGCTGCGATGAGCGGGGACAAGGGTTTGAGCAGGGCATCCACGGTCTGGAACAGGCCGCCCAGCACCGGAGACTCCACGGTGGCCAGCACACGCACCTGTGCGGTACGCACGTAGATGCGATCGGCGCCCAGCGGGCTGAGCTTGGCTCTGGCCGGGTCCCCCACGGACGACATCTGCGGCGGCTCCATCACCTTGGCGAAGACGTTGAGATTCACCAGGCCGGGAATGGGCACGGCCACGGCCGCAGACGCCGCGCTGTTGCCGTTGCCGACCTGTATGAAGCCCTGCACCAGATCGAAGGCATTCAGGCCCAGGTCCAGCGCCGAGGAGTCCAGCCCCGTCTGCAGATTGAGCAGCTGCGAAAGCTTGAGCGTCAATGCCGGGGCGCCCAGAGCGGCCGTCGCCAGCTGATTGAGAGCCTGCAGCGTCACGCTGGCGGTGCTTGCGCTTTGCTGCACGGCGTCCACCATGGTCTGCAGCAGCACGCCCACGGTCACATCGGCGTTGAGCAGCTGATCGTAGTTGCCGGCCTGGACGCCCAGGCGCGGGGCCAGCAGGTTCAGAAACTGCAGCAGATTGACCTGGGTGCCCAGCAGCCCGTTCCAGCCCAGCGCATCGAGTTTGATATTGGCGCCCAGCAGGCCGCCCAGAAGCGTATTCAGAAGCGCCGATTGCGTGGTGTCGACCTGCAGCAAGGTGGTGCGGATGGTCAGGGCCGCGGCCGGCTGAGGGCGCCAGGCCACGGCCTTGGCGCTCACCAATCTGGAGTTGTTTCCCCCGGCATCCCAGATGAAAAAAAAAGGCACGCTCCGGCTCAGTTGCACCCGGCTGGCGTTGAAAGGGTTCTGCCCTGCCGCAAACATATCGCTGGCCGTGGCACCCGCGCGGCTCTTGCTCCAGTTGCCGCACTCGACGGCCAGCTCCTGGGGCCTGGCTCCATTCTGGGTGGCGTTCTGCTGCGCGCTGCCCGCACAGTCCTGCATGCGGGTCACGGACGCTCCGGCCAGCGCCGCCAGATCCGCGATCTTCTGCAGCTCCCGCTTCTGCCAGAACACATTGCCGATATCGATGGTCGCCAGGCAGATCACGGCCACCATCAGCCATAGCGCCCCCAGAGCGGCGACCGAGCCGGACTGGCGGCGCGCCTTGGCAGGGCCGGGGCCTGTAGCACAGGATCGCATGCGGATTCGTCTCGAGGCAGCCGCTCAGCGGCCTCCCGATTTAGGTCCCAGCAGGGCATCGGAGCTTGCGGGAATCTTGTGGGTAAAGCTCTCCAGATAGCGCTGGTAGCTGCGCTGGGCCACATCGCTGGTCACGGGATAGGCATTGCGCGATGCGGCCTGGCCGCCGGCCTGCAGCGCCAGCAGATAGCTGGTGGCATCGCCCACGCGATTGCCGGGACCGGGTGTTGCGGCCTGCGCGGCAGCCGGCACCTGGATCACGGCGGACTGCGCCGCTGCTGGAGCTGGCGCATCGGCAGCCGCCTGGGCCCGGACTGGCTGCGGCAACACCGCGCAGCCCACCGCCACAAAAAACAGAGCCTGAAATGCTTGCAGGTTTATGCGTCTCGCATGGTTGGCCTTCATGTTCTTCCCCCTCTGTATCGACAGCCTCATGGCCACACGCGCTCGCGTGCCGGTGCTTTTTGCGCGCTGGCGGTCTCGGCGTCCGGCGTTTCAAAGAACAGGCCGCCTGTGGCGCGGCGCGGCACCATGGTCTGCACGGCCTGCCCGCTGCCGGCAACGCTGACCTGGCGTACGGCGACCGGCCCGGCCGCGGCCATGAGCACGGCCGCCGGATTGCTCGCCGAAGCCGGAGCTGCGGGCTGGCGGTCCGGCTCGGGTTGCGGCTGGGCCTGCGCCTTTTCTTCAATGCGTACCGCCGCCTGACTGTCGGTTGGCACCGGCTCTGCCGGTACCCGAGCGGCCTCAGGGACGGCCAGAACGACTGCGGTGGCGACAACCGGCGCGGGCGGAACCCGAACGGCCGGCGGGGCCTGCCGCTCCTCCGTCAGCGGTACAGCATTTTTGATAGCCGACTGGGCCGGCTCCATCTTGGCCGGCGGCGCAGATGGCCAGGTGGCAGGCAAGGCTGCCGCAGCAATGGCGGCCGTTGCGGCTTGCACGGCGGCTACGCTTTGAACAGGCACGGACACGGCATAGGCTGGCTGCGCCACAGCGCCCGGATGGCGGGGCCTGGATGCATCGAATCCGCCCCCCGACACCAGCCACTGGTTCGAGACCAGAGACCTGGCTGCTGCCTCGGGCGCCGACGACGGCTCCCTAGGGGCCGGCAGCGGCCGCATCGCCGCAGGATCCGGTTCAGGAGCGGTTTTTTTGGGCAGGGCAGGCTCGGCAATTTTGGCCCCGGGGACGGCTGCGCTGGTTGTACTCGCAGGCTCTGCAAGCATCGCCCTGCCGGCGGCGGAGAGATTGACGACCTGTCCGGTGGGCAGGGGCTCGGCCTTGCTGGCCCGGGCCGCATCCTGCTGCCATGCGCCGGCCTGCTCCCTCACGGCTTGCTGGGTCTGTGCATCCAGCTTGCGCTGGCGCATGAATTCCTCGGCCTGCGGGGTCTGGCCGCTGAGCATCATGAACAGGCTCAGATTGACATTGACCTGCGCATCCTCGGGGCTGAGCTGGGCGGCCTGCATCAAGGGAATGCGCGCCGCATTCAGATCGTGCGCACGCAGATAGGCATAGCCCAGATCCGTGAGCAGGCGCGGATTCACCGGGTTGCTGCGCCTGGCCAGCTCCATCTGCTGGGCCGCCAGGCCGAAATCCCCCTGCTCGGCCGCCACGCGGCCCAGACCGTAACGCGCCACACCGTCATGGGCTCCGCCCAGCAGGCTTTGGTAGAGAGTGGCCGCCGCATCGGGCTGGCCCACCTGGCGCAGAGCATCGGCACGCAGCAAACGCGATTCGGCCGAGGCTCCCCACTGCCTGTCCAGAGCATCCAGATGCGCGATGGAGGCATACCACAGCGACTTGGCCTGCATCTGCCTGACCAGCGCCAGGTATGTGTCCTGGGTGTTGACCACCGGCTCTTTTTCCAGCGGCATCTCTGCCGCGGCCTTGGCCGCCGGTGAAAGCGCGGGCTGAGCCTGTCCCATCAGGCTGCCCATGCCGGAGCAACCCGAGAGCACGGCGACGGCCAACGCCGCCAGCGACAGTCCCAGGGCTTGATTTTGGTTTGTCATTTGTTCATGGCTCCCAACGCCCGGATCACGGCCAGAAAGCCGGGACCGGCGGTAACAATGATCAAGGCCGGCAGCAGCGTCATCACCATGACGCCGGTCATCTTGACCGAGATCTTCCCTATCAGCTCTTTCATCTTGGCCTTGCGCTGCTCGCGCAAGCGGTCGCCAAAGACCCGCAGCGGCTCCTGCACCGCACCGCCGTATTTGTCGATCTGGATCATCAACGAGGTCAGGCCCGCCAAGTTCTCGTTCTGGTAGACCTCGCTCATGCGGCCAAACGCGCGTTCACGCGTGCTGCCGCGGCTGTACTGCTGATTGGCCAGCTGCACTTCGCGCGAGAGCACGGGCATCACATGGCCGAAGTCGGAGCCTATGACCTGCAGCGTCTGATCCAGGCTCATGCCCGTGCCCTGCAGCAGGCCCAGCAGGTCCACCAGCAGCGGCAGCTCGCGTGCCACACAGGCCTTGCGCCGCGCCGCCACACGCAACAGCACCCACTTGGGTAGCAGAAAGCCCACGGTGAAGGCTGCGAACAGCCAGAACACCAGCATTGGGCCGCGCGCAAACACCATGGCGACCAGCAGGGGTAGCAGCAGTGCACAGGCGCAGCGCGCCAGCAGGTACTGCAGCTGCGCCCGGGTGGAACCCCAGCCGCAGCGCCCCAGCAGGGCCCGGTCCTCGCCCGCCACCAGCGCCTTGCCCCAGGAGGTGTTGAGCCAATGCAGAGGCAAAGCCTCGCCCGCGTTCAGGGAGCGCAGCATCTCCATCGGCTTGCTGCTGGCGGCCACTGTCGCCACGCCGCTGCGGTCCAGCGCGGCCTGCACCGCCTGGCGGCTGCGCTTCTGGCGCTGCTGCACCTGGACGATGGCGCCGGCTGCAATCAGCGCCGCCAGCACCAGCAGGACCAAGCTCGACAGCAGTAGCAGGCGCCAGGTCTCCATCAATCGGCCCCTTCTTCCAGCTTGGCCATGCGGTAGAGCAGCGCCACGCCCAGCATCTGCAATGCGACGGCGGCCCAGATGATGTTGCGGCCGCTCGGGTCTTCCCACATGCGCAGAAAGTAGCCCGCATTGAAGGAGATGATGAGCCCGCAGACGGCAATCGGCAGCAGGCTCAGCACCCAGGCCGACATGCGCGTCTCGGCCGTCATGGCGGACAGATCCAGCTCGGCCTGTTCGCGGTCGCGCATGAAGTTGGCCACGCGCTCCATCAGCAGGTCCACGCGCCCGCCATAGCGCACGCTGATGCGCAGGATGGCAGCCAGCAGATGCAGCTCGTCGAGCTGCGTGCGCCTCGCCATATGGGCAATCGCGTTTTCCAGGTCCATGCCCGCGCGGGTCAGGCTCGCGGCTTTTTCCATCACCGGCTGCAACGGCTCCTTGGTCGTGGCCGCCGCCAGCTGAAACGCCGCCTGCACGGCATTGCCCAACGTGACCAGGCGCACCATATTGTCCAGAAAGGCCGGCAGCTGCCGTGCCAGTTGCCAGCGGTATTTCTGGGCCCGCGTCAGCAGCAGGAAGAAGAAGCCGATGCACAGCACGACCAGGGCCGCGCTGGCGGCCAGCCAGTCCGCGGCGAAGCCGGTCAGCAGAAACACCAGTGCGATCGACGCGAGCCCGCCATAAAAAAGCCTCGCGCCGATGGCTCCGACCAGGATCGCGGGAACAGGCCAGCGGGCTTTTTGCTCTTGCGACAGCAAGGCATCCGCGGCCGAGGCGTCGAAAGCCGGGGCAGCGATCTCGCGCGCCGTCAAACCGGCGGCGGCGGCCGCGCTTTTTTCCAGGCTCCGTTGCAGATGCTCGGCCATTTTGCGGTTTTGCTGCTGCCTGCTGGCAAACACCCACAGCGCCACGGCCGCCGCCACGATCAGCAGGGCCAGGCTCAGCAGCAAAAAAGCATGGCTAGGCATGGCGCGCTCCCGCGGCGTTGCCGGCATGCTGCAACACCGCGCGGTAGCGTGCCAGCTTGGGCGAATGCGGCACCAGGCCCAGGGTAGCCCAACGCTCCAGATCCTCGCCATCGGGCTGCGGCAACAACTCGTGCCGGTACAGCTCCTGCGTGGCGATCACGCTATCGATGATGCCCGTCACCTCGGTGATCGAGGTGATGCGACGCTTGCCATTGGGCAGACGGCTGATCTGCACGATGAAGTCCAGGGCGTTGGCAATCTGGCGCCGCAAGCTCACCTCGCTGCCTTGAAAGCCCGCAAACCCCGCCAACATTTCCAGACGGTGCAGGCATTCGCGCGGCGAACTGGCGTGAATCGTGGCCATTGATCCGTCATGGCCGGTGTTCATGGCCTGCAGCATCTCCAGTACCTCGGAGCCGCGCACCTCTCCCACCACGATGCGATCGGGACGCATGCGCAGGCTGTTGCGCAGCAGATCGCGGATCGATACCACTCCCGCGCCTTCAAAACCACCTGGCCGGCTTTCCATGCGCACCACATGGGGGTGAGGCAGGCTGAGCTCGGCCGTGTCCTCTATCGTCACCACGCGTTCGGCCGCAGGGATGTAGCCGGCGATGGCGTTGAGCATGGAGGTCTTGCCGCAGCTGGTGCCGCCGCTGATGAGGATATTGCAGCGTTCGCGCACCGCCAGCTCCAGCAGCCTGGCCATGCCTTCGTCCATGGTGCCGAACTCGACCAGGTCCTGCACGCGCAGCGGATCACTGCGGAACTTGCGGATGGAGACCGCGGGGCCGTCCAGCGACAGCGGCTCGATCACCACATTGATGCGTCCCCCATCCGGCAGGCGCGCATCCACCATGGGGGTGGACTCGTCCAAACGGCGCCCCAGCGGCGAAATGATGCGGCGCACTATGCGCAGCACATGGGCGTTGTCGGTGAAATGCAGAGTCTCCCGCTGCAACACGCCTTTGCGCGAGACAAACACCTGTTGATAGCCGTTGATCAGAATGTCCTCGACCTCCGGATCGGCCATCAGATCATCCAGCGGCCCCAGGCCCGACAGCTCCTTGTTCAGCGCCTGGGCTATCCATTGCACCTCTTCGTCGTTGACGGGAAAGCGCTGCTGACGCACAAACTGCTCCAGCTCCTGCTGCACAAACTGCCGCACCCGGCCCGCAGACCATTTGGCGAACACCGCGCCCAGCTCTTCCACCCGCGTGAGCAGATGCTCGTGCGCCACGTTCTTGATCAGCAGCAACTGCTTGGAGTCCGAGAAATCATTGCGTTTCTCGGCAAAAACAATGTCCATGCTCATTCGCTTCTCCTCAAGCGCCTGGCCCATTGACCCAAAATGCCTGGCGAGGACGGATCGGCCGCGAACGGGTCACCCAGCAAGGAGCGCGCCATGACTCGCACCGAGGTCACATAGGGATCGCCGCGCGAGGTCTGCGACAGCAGCTGTCCCGAACTGGCCGCCGCGAGCAAGGCAGTGGCACGGTCCGGCAGCACGTGCAAAAGTTCCAGCCCGAGGCGCAGTGCCACCTCCTTGGCCGGCAACCCGGCCTGAGGATTGAAACGGTTCAGCACCAGCTTGAGCATGCGGCGCTCAATTCCCTTGGACTCCAGTTCCTTGACCAGCTGGGCGGTGGAAATAATCCCGCCCAGGGACTGGTCGCACACCACCCAGGCTGACCCGCATTCGCGCAGCACGGGCTCCAGGAAATCCGTCTGCACCATGCCCCCCAGATCGATGACCTGGGCTTTCAGCAGGCCCTTGAGCGTTCTGAGCACATTGGCGGCTGCCACGGGGCTGACCTCGCGCAGCAGGCTCAGATCTGCGGGCCAGGCCATGGCGGCCGTGCCGGTAAAGTGCTTTTCCACCGCCGAGTCCAGCAGCGTGGCGTCCAGCCGGCGCAGATTCTGTACCGCATCCACAAAGTTGAAGTGGCCCGTGACGCTCAGATAGAGCAGTCCATCACGCGCCGGCAGACCCAGATCCAGCAGAGCCGCATAGGCCTTCTCTTCCTGAGTTGCAGAGTTCGCTCCGAGCTTGCGCGCAACCTGGCCGCGGCGCGCCGCGCCACGCATGTCATGCGCATGTATTTCCTGCAGCATCACGGCCAGGTGCGTGGCCAGCGTCGTCACGCCCAGGCCCGCGCGGCCGCCCAGCAAGGGCAGGACGATATTGCCGGCCTCGGCCTCTGTTGCCACGGGCGAGGGCGAAGGAGCTGCCGGCGCCTGCAGCTGATGCCTGAAGGCGGCGAATGCCTCGGCCTCGCTGGCATCCCAGTTCACGAATTCGGTCACGCCGCAGCGCAGCGCAGCCAACATGGACGCGGAGTCCGCCGCCGAGCCCGCGCCCATCAGCACCACGCCGGGCCAGCCGCTGCGCAGATCGCCCGCCAGCAGGACGGCGGTTTCTGTGCCTGGTGCGGAGAAATCCAGCATCACCATGCCCAGACCCGGCGCTTGAAGATAGGGCGTCAACTCGGCCACAT
This sequence comes from Comamonas guangdongensis, assembly GCF_041079535.1. NCBI lineage: Bacteria > Pseudomonadati > Pseudomonadota > Betaproteobacteria > Burkholderiales > Comamonadaceae > Comamonas > Comamonas guangdongensis. The sequence continues at coordinate 54,928 of NZ_JBFYGN010000016.1, forward strand.
CCGGCGACACAGGGATCACCTCGGCCTCGTCGCCAAGAGCGCTGGCCAGCCAGAAGGCATGGGCGGACGAGTGCGTTGCCAGCACCACACGCACCGTCCCGGCCAGGCCTGCGGGCGGTGCGGCCTTGAGATCGGAAGAGTCCGTGCGCGTATTCATGGCTGGATCTTTGCCTCAGCGAGAAAATCCCGGCGCCACGCTGCCGGACAGACCGCCGGCCAGCCAGGGGCCCCAGACCATGGGGTCGCGCTGCTCGCTGCGCCCCGGCAGCAGCTGCTCCACATTCACATCGCGCGCCAGCGGCTTGACCAGGCGCGGCGTGACCACGATCGCCAGCTCGCTTTCCTTCTGGTTGAACTCCTGGCGCTTGAACAGCACGCCCAGAATCGGGATATCACCGAGCAGAGGCACTTTGTCGGTGCCGGACATCGTATTGCGGCTGACCAGACCGCCGATCACAAAGCTCTCGCCATCACCGAGTTCCACCGTGGTGTCTGCGCGGCGCGTGGTGATGGAGGGCACGGAGGTTCCGCTCAGCAAGATGCTGTTGGCATAGTCGAGCTCGCTGGCCTCGGGAGCGACCTTCAGCACGATGCGGTCGTTGGAAAGCACGGTCGGCGAAACCGTCAGGCCTATGCCATAGGGCTTGTACTGAATGGCCACCAGACCGGTGCCCGCGGGCACCGGAACCGGCACTTCACCGCCCGACAGAAAGTTGGCGCTTTGCCCGGACAAGGCAACCAGCGTCGGGGCCGCTAGGACCCGCGCCAGATTGTTGCCCTCGAGCATGCCGATATTCACGCCGATGCCGGCCTTGTCAAACTGCATCAACAAATTGAAAGCCTGGGTCAACGGGTTCAACGAAGACCCAGGAATGGAGCTTCCCCCACCTCCGTTGTATGAGCCACGACCAAAAATTCCGAAACTGAAGCCTGAACTATTGGGGCCGGTACTGAAAAGATTGAGTCCTACCTTCTTCAACAGCGTCTTGTTGAACTCGACGACCTTGACCTCGACCTGGACCACATTGCTTTTGAGCTGAACGCTGGAGAGATCCACGGTCTTCACCTTGTCGCCGGATTGGGCCGCGGCCAGCTCATTTGCGAATTGCTGCTCGATCAGGCTCGAGGCCCTGGCCGTGCGCAGCTCCACCCGCTGCTGCACCTGAAGCAAATAGGTCTGGGCCTGGGCTTCGCCGCGCGGCCAGACCAGGAAGGAGGTATTCCCTGGCTTGAGTGGCGTCAACAGAATCTTGGCCGCGGCCCCCTTGCCTGCGCGCTTGATATGCACGCCGGCCACGGTGTCATCCGCAATGGCGATGCGCTCCACGCCGGAGGGCAGGTCCAGTTCATGCTGAGAGCCCATCACCAGCTTGAGCTCACGCGCACCCGCTTGCCGGAACGCTGCGCTGTCTGCAGCGCTTGCCGCCTGCTGCGCCAGCGCGGAGCCGCCCAACATCAGTCCGGCGAGACTGCACAGCACAAGCCAGCGGTTCACATGCATGCGGTGATCGGATGCAGCAGAGTTCTTGTTATTCATGTCAGTACCGCACGGTTTGGGAGCTGGCCCCGCGCACGAACTCAACGGCCAGCGAAGAGTCTGCAGCCACCTTGGTCTGCGGCTGCGCGGGCTTCGCAGCACCAGCGGTCACGGGCTTGACGGCGCTCATATGCAGAGCAGTCCCTGTCGATCCCGCCAGACCACTCATGGCCACACCGGCCTGCGCCGCATCGGCGCCTTCCAGCGGAGTCCCGGTCAAGCCCCCCCTGGGCATGGCCACCGCCAGCACACCTGGCAACGGCGTGAACTTCGCCATATCGGGCTCGCCGGTATCCGCAGGATTGCGCAGCGCCAGAACCAGGCTTCCGTTGAGGCCGCCCAGCGCCAGGCGGCTGACCTCGGCCACCGGCACGGAGAGCACGGCAGTGCGCGCGCTGTCGGGAGCCGCGGCCGGCTTGCCCTCGTGCTTTTCCGAGGTCGTCAGCGCATCCACGGAAGCCGCCCCATAGGCCAGCACTCTTTTGCGTGAAAGCAGCAAGCGCGCCTGGCTCTGGTCGATCTCGTTGCCGTCGCGGCGCAATACAAAAAAGACATCGACAAAGTCGCCGGGGCGGATGCGATTGCCGGCGCCGATGCTTTCATCGACCTTGACCGCAACGGCCCGTTCGCCTTCGGGCACCTTGAGCGCCAGACCGGTCGCCATTTGCCCTTTGAGAACCGGTGCGCCTTTGGGAATATCGACAGCGGGCACAAAACCCACAGCGGCCTGGACATCGTCATACGCGCCGTCGGGAGCCGAAAGCAGCGCCGCAATCTGCAGGTCTTCGGCCTTGAGCGCCTGGCCGGCGGCAATTGTTCTTGCAGCCACGACCACATTCACGGTCGCTGCGGCTTTGAGCTCGCTGGCTGAAGTCTGCGCCTGGGCCGCCGATGTCTTTGATGACCTGGCAAGCATCCATCCATACATGCCCAAAGCCAGCGCAACCGCCAGCAAAATACCGACCGCTACCTTCGCAACATTCACCATAAGTCCCTCTTTGGAGCCCTCTACTCAAACCGGGCTTGATTGCTGTATTCAGTCCATCAGATTGATCTGCACCACAGCTTTTCCATGCAGGAAATTGGGTGTGGGCAGGCTCATCAAAGGCCCCAGCAATTTGGGAATCAAGGGAGCAGTCGCATAGCTGTAGTTCACCTGCATGGTTACGCAGTTGACCTGCTTTGGATCATTGGATGCCGTAAAAGATGCCACGCCGCACAGCCCCGAGGTCGCGTACAGGCCGGCTGCGCTGCTGACACTGTTGCCACAGGCTGCGGCCCCCAAACCGGCACCTAGCTTTCTCAACCAGTCGAGAGCGACGCTGGCCGTAGAGCAGGCGGCAGCAAGGCGCGCCTGCAATTGAGCGGCCTGGCTCAAAGTCCCGCCGCCAGCAGCCACCGGATAGCGCACGGCGGCCCTTGCGCCTTCGGCCGCCGCCAGAGTCAGGGTCTGCTGGGCGGCAAAAATCAGGCCGTAGGTAACGATGGCATAGAAGATCAGAAAAAATATAGGAAACAGAATTGCGAACTCAATTGCAGCAGCGCCATATTGTGGATTTTTAGTTCGCATGCTCTTCTTTCCGGTTTTTTATTTATCCAACATCAAAACCATCACGGTAGCCATTGAAAGATAGGTTACATAAGGGATAAACTTCTTTCGCCCATCTTCAGACCCATCGCTCCAATTTATATCCGGATTGAAAAAAAACTTTAAATTACTGCGCACAACAAACCCATGCGCAATTACCAGGCAGCAGCTTAAAACCCAGATGGGAACCAATAGCTCCCACCCCACCCATGCGCCAAGTACAGCGGAGAACTTCACATCGCCTGCCCCCATCACGCCCAATCCATAAAAAATCAGAAACGCAAAAAAAGCAATCAAACTTCCAAACAATCCATCTTTCACGGTTATGTTGACTGGATGCTTTTCAGGTATCAGCATCATGGAAGTGATCGCCAATACCAGACCCAAAATCACAAGCCAGTTAAAGCATTTCCTAAATCTTGCATCAAGGATTGCAGATATACACAACCACAAAAGAAACAAAAAACTCATTTCATGGAAGTGCGTTGGTAATCGTCTGGAATACCCCTTGCAGCCTCCCACTCAGAAGCCCAAGCACCGTCACCAAGGCCACAGCAATCAATCCCGCAATCAGCCCATATTCAATAGCCGTAGCGCCTTCTTCATCACGCAGGAATTTGACGATTTTGTCTTTCATGATCAGCTCCTTTAACAATGAGGTTTGTGGATCGCTGTGGCTGTTTTGACCATCGCGGAACTGATCTTACAAAACTAGAAACATCTTGAAATATTTGAAATGACTATCAACAACTACAGCAAATAGCCATCGACAATTGCAACTCGTTCAAAGTCATGCCCAAAAAAAATAAAAACATCAACAAAAACAATAAATTACGTTAACAAGAAGAAACCACGCCAGCGCTTCTAGCACTCTTCTCACGGCATTTTTCCTATTCAATCTACGCGAACTTCATTCATTTCCTACAAATTAATAGATTTCGTCCTACATTGATCTATCGGGCAAACCCTTGTTTACAGGTTTGCAAATAAAAAAACCTGCATTGAGCAGGTCTTTTAAAACATGGGCGCCAGTGTGGAATGGCCGAATTTCGGCAACTCACTGCAAGGCTTTGATCAATCTGAGCGCGATGTCCTTGAGCGGTGGCTCAAGACTTCTATAGCACTCCAGCAAGCGCTGTTCATCACCAGGCAACGGAGTCGCTTCATTCTGCAAGCCCGCGACCAGCTCCAGCGCCGTGGTCTGCAGCGCCAGCGCCAGGCGCGAGAGGGTGTCGTTCTTGAGGCTGCGTATGGCCCCCGATTCAATCTGCGAAATGGCGGAGGCCGTGACCTCCGCCATCTGCGCCAGCCGCCCCTGGCTTAGCCCCAGCTCCAGCCGCCGTGCGCGTATGCGTTCACCAATATGTTTCATGGCGATCCACCTCTATTGCATACGGCCTATCAAACTGCCGTTGCCCACGCGAGAGCCGCCTCTCGGCGAGGGCGCCGCCCCCCTTTGGGGGGAAGGCGCGCAGCGCCTCAGGGGTGATCATTTACCGTGGCACTTCTTGAACTTCTTGCCGCTGCCGCAGGGGCAGGGGTCGTTGCGGCCCGGCTGCTCGCCCTTGACGATGGTTTCCTGGCGCGGGCCCATGCTCTTCCAAATCTGGCGCAGATCGTAAGTGGCCCAGATGGCTTCGCCAAAGGCGTTCACGCGCTCCTCGCTGGTGGAGGCGGGGCCGTTGTCGTCATACATGCAGATGACAGGCGTGCCGGTGTCGTCCTCGGTCAGCGCGACGATGGCGTTGAGCGAGTCGTTGAGCCACTGGGCCGCTTCCTTGTCCTTGGGAGCCGCCCATTCTTCGGCCCAGTTCTCCACCACGAACATAAAGCCCAGGGCCCAGATCTGGCCGAAGGACGGGATTTCGCTGGCATCGATCTCGGCACGCTCTTCCTCGGGCAGGCTGAGCACGGCGCCGCGGGTGTCCATGGCTTCGGGGTGGAAGGCATGCTCGTCTTCCAGCGACTTGACGTTGGTATCGAGCTGCTCGCGCACTTCGGCCAGGCGCAGCTCGAACAGCTGCAGAAAGCGCGCTTGCTGGGCTTCGTCCTTGAAGACTTCCAGCTTGGGCAGCGGCTTGCCAGCCTCCACTTCCAGGGACTCGCCGTCGCCCAGCAGCATGGGCAGATATTCGGCGGCCTCGATGGGGCGGCGCGTGCAGACCAGAGCGGTCAGGAAACCGTCGCAGAACTCCCACTGGGGGATTTCTTCGCCGCGCGTGCGCAGCTCGTCGAGCAGGTCGTCGAGTTCCTCGAGCTGGTCGTTGCTCAGCGCGCCTTGGGGCAGATCGGAGAGGGCTGCGTCTTCGGCAGCAGGGGTGCTTGCTTGTTCTTGCATAGGGAAGGCTTTTATGATGGCCCGGACTGTTTCCGCCACATGGGGAGCAGGACCGGGGAAGAGGGCCGATGCATCCGGGACGGATGCACGCATACGGAGCGGAAGTTTAGCGGCCCACCAGCAACATACCCGGCCATGGGAGTATCTGCACAGTGCATCGCCTTCTGAATAGTCTGCCCTCGCGCTATAGCGCGCTTGCCATTTCCGCGCTGGTGCTTTGCATCTCGCTCTACCGTCTGATCCAGGCAGGCACAGGCCTGTGGTGGCTGATCGCCTCGGCCCTGCTGGTGCTGCTGGGCATCTGGGATCTGGTGCAGAAGCAGCATGCCATCCTGCGCAACTACCCCATCATGGGGCACTTCCGCTTCCTGTTCGAGTTCATCCGTCCCGAGATCCGCCAGTACTTCATCGAAGGCGACACCGAGGCCCAGCCTTTTTCGCGCTCCCAGCGCTCGCTGGTATACCAGCGCGCCAAGGGCCAGGTGGACAACCGCCCGTTCGGCACCCAACTCGATGTGGGCGCTCATGGCTACGAGTGGGTCAACCACTCCATGCAGCCGACCAAGCTGGGCTCGCACGACTTCCGCGTCTGGATAGGCGGTATGCCCGACCAGCCCCGGCAAGGCGTTGAGCCCTGCTCCAAGCCCTATCAGGCCAGCGTCTTCAATATCTCGGCCATGAGCTTCGGCGCGCTCTCGGGCAATGCGATCCAGGCGCTGAACCAGGGCGCCAAGATGGGCGGCTTCATCCACGACACCGGCGAAGGCTCGATCAGCCAGTACCACCGCCTGCATGGCGGCGACCTGATCTGGGAAGTGGCCTCGGGCTATTTTGGCTGCCGCAATGCCGACGGCAGCTTCAGCGAGGAGAAATTCGTCGCCAACGCCACGGACCCGCAGGTCAAGATGATCGAGATCAAGCTCAGCCAGGGCGCCAAGCCCGGCCATGGCGGGGTACTGCCCGGTGCCAAGGTGACGCCTGAGATCGCGGCCGCACGCGGCGTGCCCCAGGGCGTGGACTGCATTTCCCCTTCCAGCCACAGCGCCTTCTCCACGCCCGTGGAGCTCATGCAGTTCATCGCCAGGCTGCGCCGCCTGTCGGGCGGCAAGCCCACGGGCTTCAAGTTCTGCGTGGGCCACCCCTGGGAATGGTTTGCCATGGTCAAGGCCATGCAGGAGACCGGCATCACGCCGGACTTCATCGTCGTCGACGGTGCCGAGGGCGGCACGGGAGCAGCGCCCGTGGAGTTCGTCGACCATGTGGGCGTGCCGCTGCAGGAAGGACTGCTGCTGGTGCACAACACGCTGATCGGCGTGAATCTGCGCGAGCGCATCAAGCTCGGCGCGGCCGGCAAGGTGATCACGGCCTTCGACATCGCGCGCATGATGGCCCTAGGCGCCGACTGGTGCAACTCGGGCCGCGGCTTCATGATGGCCCTGGGCTGCATACAGGCGCAAAGCTGCCATACCGGCACCTGCCCCACGGGCGTGACCACCCAGGACAGCGTGCGCCAGCAGGCACTGGTCGTGCCGGACAAGGCCACCCGCGTGGCCAATTTCCACCGCAACACACTGCATGCGCTGCTGGAGCTGGTGCAGGCCGCGGGGCTCAGGCATCCCAACGACATCACGGCCCACCATATCGTGCGCCGGCTCGACGACACCCAGGTCAGCCTGCTGTCCAATCTGATCCTGCGCGTGGAGCCCGGCAGCCTGCTCAAGTCCCTGGACCAGCAGCACAAGGTGTTCCAGAACTACTGGCCGCTGGCCTCGGCCCAGAGTTTCCAACCGCGGCAGGAGCTCATGCTCGAACCTTCGGCTGCGGGCCGCGCCGACACGGCACAATCACAGGCTTTGCCCTTGCGCAACGGCATCTGGACCTGATCGCCGGCGCCAGGCATTTGACAGACTGCAAGCCGTGCTCCCACAGGATATTCCCGATCAAGCCAAGACACCGCCTGCGCAGAATGCTATTGATTACGAAGCTTTCCTGCGCGCGCACCTGAACCAGCCGCACAGCATCATGCGCTATGAGCAAGCGCATGAGACGCTGTGGGTCAAACGGGCCAACCGGGGCAATCCGGCCCTCAATTACTGGCTGCTGAGCACGCTGGCCAGGCTGTTCAGAGCCGCCGTGCTGCAGCCCGTCCCCAACCCCGGCGGAGCGGCCTCCATACGGACCGAAGAGCGGCGCCTGCGCGGCTTCCGGACCCTGGGCCTGCGCGTGCCCCAGGTTCTGGCCACGGCCGAGCAGGCTTTTGTGATGCGCCATCTGGGCCGCCCCGGCGAGGAGGCGCCCTCGCTGAGCAATGCGATCGAAAGCGCCATCGCCCAGGGTGCGCCCGCCGTGCTGCAACTGTGGCAGCAAGGCCTGGACGCGATACGCGAGGTCCATGCCAAGGGAGAGGTCCTGAGCCAGGCCGTGGCCCGCAATATGGTGGTCTGCAGCGATGGCGTGATCGGCTTCATCGACTTCGAGGACGACCCGGCCGCCCACCTGCCCCGTGCCGTGTGCATGGCACGGGATGCGCTCAACTATGCGCAGTCCACCGCCCTGTTCCTGCAGCAGGCCGGAGCCATGGAGCCGGCGCAGCAGCAATGGAGAGCGTTTGTCAGCGACATGCCGCTGCAGGCGCAGCAGGTGCTGCGCCGCACCGTGAGCAAGCTGGGCTGGGTGCGGTTTCTGCCGCGCAGCAAGCGCCTGGGGCGCGACACGCTGCGCGTGCTTGCGGCCCATGACCTGCTGACCGCGACAGCGGCCTGAGCACGCAACATGCATAGCTGCCTCCGCAGACTGGTATTGGGCTGCAGCGCGAATAAAGCATAAAAAAGCCCCGGCCGTTAGGCCGGGGCTTTTTGCCATCTATCCGCCAGATCAGGCGCGAACCGGAGCGGCCGTCTCGGTTGTCTCAACCGTCTCGACAGGTGCCGGATTGCCCTCCAGCGCGGCGTTCAGCTTGTTGTAGTCCAGCGCATTTTCCCAGCGCGACACCACCACGGTGGCCACGGCGTTGCCGACGAAATTGGTCAGCGAACGGCATTCGGACATGAAGCGGTCCACGCCCAGAATCAGCGCCATGCCGGCCACCGGCACTTCGGGCACCACGGCCAGGGTGGCGGCCAGGGTGATGAAGCCGGCGCCCGTCACGCCCGCCGCACCCTTGGAGCTCAGCATGGCGACCAGCAGCAGGGCAATCTGGTGACCCAGGGTCAGGTGGGTATCGGTGGCCTGGGCAATGAACAGCGCGGCCAGCGTCATATAGATGTTGGTGCCGTCCAGGTTGAACGAGTAGCCGGTGGGCACGACCAGGCCCACGACGGACTTGCTGCAGCCGGCTTTTTCCATCTTGTGCATCAGCGACGGCAGAGCGGACTCCGAGGAGGAAGTGCCCAGCACCAGCAGCAGCTCGGCCTTCAGGTAGCGAATCAGCTTGACCACGGAGAAGCCGCACACGCGGGCCACCAGGCCCAGCACCACCAGCACGAACAGCAGTGAGGTGATGTAGAAGGTGGCGACCAGCTCGGCCAGGTTCAGCAGCGAGCCCAGGCCGAACTTGCCGATGGTGAAGGCGATGGCGCCGAACGCGCCGATGGGAGCGGCCTTCATCACGATGTTCACCAGCTGGAACACGGGAGCGGTGAGCGACTCGAGGAAGTTCAGCACCGGCTTGCCGCGCTCACCCACCATGGCCAGGGACACGCCGAACAGCACGGCCACGAACAGCACCTGCAGGATGTTGTCGCCCACGAAGGGGCTCATCAGCGTCTTGGGAATGATGTCCATCGCAAAGCCGACGATGGTCAGGTCATGCGTCTTGGCCACATAGGAATTGACTTCCTTCTGGTCCAGGTCGGCCGGGTTGATGTGCATGCCGGCACCGGGCTGCATCACATTGGCCACGATCAGGCCCACGATCAGCGCCAGCGTCGAGAAGGTCAGGAAGTAGGCCATGGCCTTGACGAACACGCGGCCCACGGCACGCAAATGGGTCATGCCCGCAATGCCGGTCACGATGGTCAGGAAGATCACGGGAGCGATGACCATCTTCACCAGCTTGATGAAGGCATCGCCCAGGGGCTTGAGCGCCGCGCCGTACTGGGGCTCGAAATGGCCCAGTATCACGCCCAGAATGATGGCACACACTACCTGGAAGTAGAGTTGGCGATAAAAAGGCAGATGCTCGGGTTGAGCGTTTGCTGTGGGCAGGGCTTGCACGCTGCGTCTCCGGAGAACAAAAAAGAAAACGCACCACTGAGGTGCGCCGTGTTGTTTCCGTTTGTACCGCTGCCCTGTTTTGGCGCCGATAACCTATTGGTATTAGATGCCGGCCGCTCCCTGGGGAAGATCGGCCTCACCTAGGGAAATCACCTAGAACCTACACTCTCTTCCGCAACATCGTTTTCCTATTTTCAAGCCTTGTCCATGCGCTTCTTCCGTCACCGACTGCTCTGGACCGTGCTCGTCATCCTGCTGGGCACGGTGGCGAGCATGCTGGTGGCCAGCCAGATCGCGCTACGTACCTCCTTGCTCGAGGAAAACCGCAGCGTGCAGCGCCAGCTCAGCCTCTACGCCCAGGCCCTGGTGCAGCGCATAGACCGCTACCGCACCCTGCCCGAGGTCCTGGCGCTCGACGATCGGCTCAAGGCCGCGCTGAGCCATCCGCTGAGCCGCGCCGAGGTCGACCAGCTCAACCGCAAGCTGGAGCAGGCCAACGGTGCCAGCGAGGCATCGACGCTGACGCTGATCAATCTTCAGGGCAAGGCCATCGCTGCCAGCAACTGGCGCGACGCGCACAGCAACGTCGGCGAGGACTACAGCTTTCGCCCCTATGTGCAGCAGGCCCTGGCCATGGGCAGCGGCCGCTTCTACGGCATAGGCATGACCACGGGCGTCGCGGGCTATTTTCTTTCGCGGGCGATCTTTGCGGACGACGGCTCGGCGATCGGGCTGATCGCCATCAAGATCGCTCTGCATGAGCTGGAGAGCGAATGGCAGCTGTCGCCCGACATCGTGCTGGCCTCGGATTCGCGCGGCGTGGTCTTTCTGGCCAGCAGCGACGACTGGCGCTACCGGCTGCTGACTCCGCTGAGCGAGGACGACCGGCTGGAGCTCGAGGCCACGCGCCAGTACGCCAACCAGCATCTGCGGCCGCTGAACTACCGCGTGGACAAGCACACCGGCGCGGGCGGCCTGCTGGCCAGCTTCAGCGAGCCTCGGCTTGGCAAACCCGTGCTCTGGCAAAGCCTGCAGCTGCCGGAGCTGCAATGGCAGCTGCACCTGCTGCACAACACGGAAAACAGCCTGGCCGCGAGCCGCTGGGCCGCCCTGGCCTCCGCCGGCCTGTGGCTGGCGCTGTCGCTGCTGGTGCTGTTCGTGCGCCAGCGGCAACGCATGGCGGCGTTGCGCCAGCGCAGCCGCCAGGAGCTGGAGACCGTGCTGCACCAGCATGCGCAGGAGCTGCGCACCGCGCAGGACGGCATAGTCCAGGCCGCCAAGCGTGCCGACACCGGGCTCTCGCGCAGCCTGCAGCATCTGCCGCAGGGCGTGGTGGTGATAGACGAGCAGCTGCGGCTCGTGGCCTGGAACTCGCGCTATGTCGAACTGTTCCGCTATCCGGCGGAGCTGATGCGCGTGGGCCAGCCCATAGAGAGCCTGCTGCGCCACAATGCGCGCCGCGGCCTGCTGGGCAAGGCCGATGTCGAGGAAGCGATTGCGCGGCGCCTGCAGCATCTGCGCAGCGGCACCCCCCATCTGCATGAAAGCGCCAAGGGCGACGGCACGGTGCTGGAAATCCGCGGCAATCCGCTGCCCGACGGCGGCTTTGTCACCAGCTATGCCGACATCACCAGCTACAAGAATGCGGCGCGGGAGCTGCGCTCTCTGGCCGATGCGCTGGAGCAGCGCATCGCGGAGCGCACCCGCGACCTGGATGCCGCCAGGCGTGAGGCCGAGCGCGCCAACCGCTACAAGACGCGCTTCGTGGCCGCCGCCGTGCACGACCTGCTGCAGCCGCTGAATGCGGCACGCATGTACAGCAGCCTGCTGCCCGCGCATCTGCACGACGCGGCGGGACGCCAGGTGGCCCACAGCATCGACCAGGCGCTGGCTTCGCAGGACGCCATACTCACCAGCCTGCTCGACATTGCGCGCATGGAGTCGGGCCAGCTGGAGACGCATGTGCGCGACTTTCCCCTCAACGCCCTGCTGGAGGTGGTGCAGAACAATTTCGGCATGCAGGCCGAGAGCGAAGGCCTCAAGCTGCGCTGCCTGCCCACGCGCGCCGTGGTGCGCAGCGACGAAGCGCTGCTGCGCCGCATTCTGCAGAACTTTGTCTCCAACGCCATACGCTACACGCGCAAGGGCCGCATCGTCGTGGGCTGCCGCCGCATGGGTGGGCAGCTGCGCATCGAGGTGCACGACCAGGGCCCGGGGATTCCGGAGAGCCTGCAAAAGGAAATCTTCGAGGAGTTCCGCCGCCTGGACGAGGGCCATGCCGACGACCGCGGCACCGGCCTGGGCCTGGCCATCGTGGAGCGCCTGGGCAAGCTGCTCGGCCATGAGATCGGGCTGCGCTCCCAGCTGGGCCGAGGCAGCGTTTTCTGGGTCAGCGTGCCGCTGGGCGACGCCCAGGCCATCGCCCCCCCTCCCCAGGCCGCCGATGCCGTCACCGCAGACGCCGGGCCGCTGCAAGGCGGCAGCGTCTGGTATGTGGAAGACGACCCGCCCACCCGCGCCGCCACCTGCACTCTGCTGCAGCGCTGGGGCTGCCGGGTGCCGTTTGCCGGAGGCGCGCCCGAAGCCCTGGCCCTGGCTGCGCCCGGCAACGCACCGCAGCTGGTGCTGCTGGACGTGCATTTGGGCCAGCTTTACGGCCCCGACATCTACGCCGTGCTGTGCGAGCGCTGGGGACAGACACCGCCGGTCATACTGCTGACGGCCGAGGGCGACAGCACCTTGCGCCGCCAGGCCGCCGAGCGCGGCTGGGGCTTCCTGGCCAAGCCCGTGCGGCCGCCGGCGCTGCGCGCGCTGATGAGCCAGATCCTGTTGCGCCAGCCCCGAAGCGAGCCGCATTGAGGTCAGGGCGCGGGCGAACATGCGCGGGCTCCGGCGGCCCCGATCTCGATGTCGCCTAGGCCGCCTCCGATGAGCCGCGATCCAGCACCACGCGGTTGCGGCCCGAGGCCTTGCCCGCATACATCGCCGCATCGGCACGCGAAACCATGGCCTCGCCCGGCTCTCCGGGCCGGTACTGGCTCACGCCCACGGTGCAGCTGATCTGGATATCGGCATGCACCCGCAGCAAGGCCGTCTGCTGGCGTATGCGCTCCAGCAGCACCTGGGCCTGATGCAGTTCGGTATCGGGCATTATCAGCAGGAACTCCTCGCCGCCATAGCGCCCGGCGCAGTCGCTGGCCCGGATCTGCGTGAACAGCAGCCGGCCGAAAGCTCTCAGCACCGCATCGCCGCCATCATGGCCGTAGCGATCGTTGATCTGCTTGAAGTGATCGATGTCCAGCAGGCCCACGCACAGCGGACGCCCATGGCGCGCCGCGGCCTCGATGCACTGGTGCAGCCTCTCCGTCACCCCCTTGCGGTTGGCCACTCCGGTCAGCTCGTCGAAGCGGACCAGCTCCTCGATCTGCGCCAGGGCCTCGGCCAGCTTGTCGTGGGCCGCGCGCAGCCGGTACTGCATGCCGCGGAAATAGGTGACCAGCAGGCTGCAGCGGAACACGCCGCCCACCATGACGGCAAAGGCCAGCAGCTGACCGGCCAGGGTGTCGGTGGTCATGCGCATCTGCGGCCCCTTCAGATAGATGATCACGGCCACCGCCACCAGAGTGCCGCTCCAGGTCATCCAGAAGCTGGTGCGCCGACGAGCCAGGAATCCATCGGCACTGAAAGCCAGCAGCATCACCATGGCCTGGAACGCCACCTGAGGCTGGGCCAGCAGCAGGCCCAGCACGGCGCTGATGGACAGCAGCTGGTGCATGAGGAACAGCCCGGGATCGCGCCGGGTCTGGCTCCAGCCGCTGGCATAGGCCCAGGTGATGAAGCCCATGCCTGCGACCACCCACAGCCCGTACCAGAGCACGGCGCTCCAGTCCGCATAGCCGGCCCAGCAATGCCCGAGAAACAGCGCAAATGCGTAGACATGGCTGAGCATCACGGAGATATGCAGCTGCCAGGTACGCTTGCGCCAGCGCTCGAACTGCGCAGCGTCTGTATGCAACAGGGAAGAGACCTCGGGCCCCCACAGCAGGTGAGCTCGCGCTTGTTGCGAAGGTGCATTCGACTGCGTCATTGCACAGGTGATCCGGTGGCGGGCAAAAAATGTGTCTTATTGTGTCACCGCCACCCCTGCCGGCCTATTGGCGGCGACGCCAGCTGCCATCAGAGTTCATGCCCGTTCTCCAGGCTCTTGACCAGTACCGCCGCCTGGGTGCGGCTGTAGCACTCCAGCTTTTTGAGGATCGCCGTCACATGCACCTTCACGGTGTTTTCGGCCAGCCCCAGCTCGTGGGCAATCTGTTTGTTCAGCAGTCCGTCGGCCAGGCACAGCAACACCCGGAACTGCTGGGGCGTGAGCTGGGCCAGCTTGGCCGCCAGCGCGGCATCGGCCTCCGAGCGCTCCGGCGCCATGGCCGGGAACCAGTTGTCGCCATCCAGAACCGCGGACATGGCCAGGCCCATGTCCTGGGCCGAGGCCGACTTGGAGATAAAGCCCGAGGCGCCAAACTGGTGGGCCCGGCGGATCACCCGCGGATCATCGTTGGAGGAAATCACGACCACGGGCACTTGCGGATATTCGCCGCGCAGATGCAGCAGCGAAGAGAAGCCGCGTGCGCCCGGCATGGTCAGATCCAGCAGCACCAGCTCGATTTCGGGATGCTCCTGCATGGCCGTGCCCACCGTCTGGGCACTGGCGGCTTCCAGAATTCTGTATTGCGGAAAGCTTTCATGCAGCACCTGGATCAGCGCTGCGCGAAACAGCGGGTGATCATCGGCAACAAGTAAGGTGGGCTCTGACATGCTCGCCAGTCTGCCACGTCGGGCCTTCACCCGGCCCGGCTGGGCCTATGCGGCTCAGTCGTCGTCGCCGTGCAGGGCCGCATAGAGCTTGTCGTAGTCCAGCGCGTTCTCCCAGCGCGAGACCACCACGGTGGCAACCGCATTGCCCATGAAATTGGTCAGGGAGCGGCATTCGCTCATGAAGCGGTCCACACCCAGGATCAGCGCCATGCCGGCGATCGGAATCTCGGGCACCACGGCCAGCGTGGCGGCCAGGGTGATGAAGCCCGCGCCCGTCACGCCCGCCGCACCCTTGGAGCTGAGCATGGCCACCAGCAGCAGGGCCAGCTCATTGCCCAGTGTCAGATGGGTGTCGGTGGCCTGGGCGATGAACAGCGAGGCCAGCGTCATATAGATGTTGGTGCCGTCCAGATTGAACGAGTAGCCGGTGGGAACGACCAGGCCCACCACGGACTTGCTGCAGCCCGCATGCTCCATCTTGTGCATCAGCGACGGCAGGGCCGATTCCGAGGACGAGGTACCCAGCACCAGCAGCAGCTCGGCGCGGAGATAGCGGATCAGCTTGAAGATGGAAAAGCCGCAGATATGCGCCATGGCCCCCAGAATCACCAGCACGAAGACCAGCGAGGTGATGTAGAAAGTGCCCACCAGCCAGGCCAGATTGACCAGGGACTCGATGCCGAACTTGCCTATGGTGAAGGCGATCGCGCCAAACGCCCCCAGGGGCGCGGCCTTCATCAGAATGCTCACCAGCTTGAACACCGGGGCCGTGAGCGCTTCGAGAAAGTTCAGAATGGGCTTGCCCGCCTCGCCCACCATAGCCAGCGCAATGCCGAACAGCACGGCCACGAACAGCACCTGCAGAATGTTGTCGCCCACCAGCGGACTGACCAGGGTCTTGGGAATCACGTCCATCAGAAAGCCGATCAGGGTCATCTCGTGCGACTGGGCGACATAGCCCTTCACGGCCGCCTGATCCAGATCGGCCACATTGATGTGCATGCCCGTGCCCGGCTCCACGATCTTGGCGATCACCAGCCCCACCACCAGCGCCAGCGTGGAGAAGAACAGGAAATACACCATGGTCTTGACGAACACCCGGCCCACCACGCGCAAATGGGTCATGCCCGCAATCCCGGTGACTATGGTCAGAAAGATCACCGGCGCGATGATCATCTTGACCAGCTTGATGAAAGCGTCGCCCAGAGGCTTGAACTTGGCGGCCAGCGCGGGCTCGAAATAGCCGAGCAGCGCGCCGATCACAATGGCGACGACGACCTGGAAATAGAGGTGCCGGTAGAAGGGCAGATGCTGTGGCGCTGCGCCGGGAGTGACGGGTTGCATGCGATCCTCCAAATCTGCAGCGCCGGCTATGGATGTGGGCGGCTGCCTGGAGAGATGTTGCGTTGCCGACTGCCATTGCGCTTGTCAGCGAACCGCCCATGCGAGGGGCGGCGCTCTCCTATCCGCGCTGGCGCGGGTCTGCGGCTACAGGCTGGCGGCCGCGCGATAGCCCAAGCTGGCGCTCACGGTGCGCGCCTCGGCGCAGACGGCTAGCGCAATCGGCCCCCGCGGGTCGGGATCGAAGCCGCCGCTGGCGCCCAGCGCGCACAGCACGCCCACCACATGGCCCGTGTAGTCGTAGAGCGGCGCCGCCACGGCGCTGATGCCCGGCAGATTGGTATCGCGTATGGCCGCGCAGCCCGCGGCACGGATCTCGGCCCGCAAGCGGCCCATAGGGTCCTCGTCGTCCAGCAGCGCGCGCCGGGCCGCCGAGGCCTGACCCAGCTCCTGCAGCGCCAGCGCATCCACCTGGCGGCGGTCGTCCATGAAGGCAAAGAAGGCGCGCCCCGTGGCCGACCACAGCATGGACATGACGGAGCCCACGCGCACATTGACGGTGACGGGCAGACTGGGCTCTTCGAAGCGCACGATGACCGGCCCCAGATTGCCCATGACGGCCACAAAGCTGGTCACCTGCAAGGTCTCGCGCAGATGCACGAGAGCCGGTTCGGCCACGCGTATCGGGTCGCTCTGGCGCATCGCCGCCAGACCCACGCGTATGGCTTCGCTGCCCAGCGCGTACTGGGTGCCGCCACGGTCCTGCTCGACCAGACCTTCGGCCATCAGGCTGGCCAGATAGCGGTGCACCTTGGCCGGACTTTCATTCACCGCCGCCCCTATGGCCGTGAGGCTGGCGCGACCGCCCAGCCCGGCCAGAGCCTTGAGCACGGCCAGACAGGTCTCGGCCGCCTGCACACGCTGGCGGCGCTCGCGCCCGGCCTCGGCGCCGGACTCCGGTGGCTGCGCCGCATCTCCGGCGCCAGGCCGAGGCCCGGGCTTTTTCTTACTCTCGATTTTCATAGCTGTATGCAATTGTCCCTGCTGCACTGCAAGGCAGTTCTATCACGGGCTCCAGGCGGCCTATGGAAATCCCTTGGCTCAAATTTACGCAATGCGTATAAAAATTACGCAAATCAATACACCGCATTAAAGCGGAGAAACCGACCGGGGCCACACCCCGGCAAACCCGCAAACCACCCCCGCCAAGGAGACACCTTCGATGAACAAACGCCTTTTTACCGCCTCGGTCCTGGCCACCAGCATGCTGTGGCTGGCGGGCGCGCCCGCGCAGGCCCAGGACAAGTTCCCCGGCAAGAACGTGCGCTGGATCGTGCCCTACGCGGCCGGCGGCGGCTCGGACTTTCTGGCCCGCACCATAGGCCAGGCCTGGGGCGCCCAGGTGCACCAGCCCATCGTGGTGGACAACCGCCCGGGCGGCAACACGGCCATCGGTGCATCGGAGACCGCGCGCGCGGCCGCGGACGGCTATACCGTGCTCTCGGCCGACAACGGCACGCTGATCTTCAACCCCGTGCTCTACAAGAGCCTGAGCTACAACCCCGGCAAGGATCTGACGCCCGTCACGCTCATGGGCCGCTTCCCCATGATTCTGGTCGCCGGTCCGGGCGAGAAGTCCAAGACCGCCAAGGAGTTCCTGGCCGAGGCCAAGGCCAGCAAGGACGGCATCAACTACGCCTCGGCCGGCGCGGGCAGCCCGCACCATCTGGCCATGGAACTGCTGAGGTCCGAGGCCGGCCTCAAGCTCTCCCACGCGCCCTACCGCGGCGCAGCGCCGGCGCTCGGCGATGTGGCCGGCGGCCAGGTGCCGGTGATGATGGTGGATCTGGCCGCCGGCGCCGGCTTCATCAAGGGCGGCAAGGTGCGGCCGCTGGCCGTGGCCAATGCCACGCGCCTGCCCCAGCTGCCCGATGTGCCCACCTTCGGCGAACTGGGCCTGCCCAACGTGCAGGCCGCGGCCCTGGTCGGCATGGTGGCCCCGGCCAAGACGCCAGCCACTGTCGTCGCTGCGCTGAACAAGCAGGTGGTAGCCGCCATCAATGAGCCCGCCGTCCGGCAAAAACTCATCGACTTTGGCGTGGAGCCCGTGGGCAACACGCCCGAGCAGTTCCAGGCCTTGATCAACAGCGAAAGCACACGCTGGCACAAGCTGATCAAGGATCTGAACATCACGCTGGACTGATTGCCCCGCTGATCTACCCCGCAGGGGCTGGCGGCAGGCCGCCCCTGCGTTCTCGTCCGATGGTGCACGCCATCCCCTGCCTCTTTGCGTTTGCGAGATAGCCATGACCGTTTCCCCCCCCGCCCGCTGCCCCATAGATCACAGCCAGTTCACCAGACCCAGCGGCCAGAGCGGCCCCACAGGCTGCCCTGTCAGCCATGGCGCGGCCGGCTTCGACCCGTTTGGCGACGGCTACCAGCAGGATCCGCCCGAATATCTGCGCTGGGCGCGCGAGCAGGAGCCGGTGTTCTACAGCCCTCAGCTGGGTTACTGGGTGGTCACGCGCTTCGACGACATCAAGGCCATCTTCCGCGACAACCTCACCTTCAGCCCCTCGATCGCACTGGAGAAGATCACGCCCACGGGCGACGAGGCCAATGCCGTGCTCGCCAGCTACGGCTTTGCGCTGAACCGCACCCTGGTCAACGAGGACGAGCCCGCCCACATGCCGCGCCGGCGTGCGTTGATGCAGCCCTTCACGCCCGAGGCACTCAAGCACCACGAGCCCATGGTGCGCCGGCTGGCCCGCGAGTATGTGGACCGCTTCATCGACGACGGCCGCGCCGATCTGGTCGATCAGATGCTGTGGGAGGTACCGCTGACGGTGGCCATGCATTTCCTGGGCGTGCCCGCCGATGATATGGACACGCTTCGCCGGTACAGCATTGCCCACACCGTCAACACCTGGGGACGCCCCCGGGCCGAGGAGCAGGTGGCCGTGGCCCATGCCGTGGGGAACTTCTGGCAGCACGCGGGCCGGATTCTCGACAAGATGCGCGCCGACCCCGACGCCGAAGGATGGATGCAATACGGCATTCGCAAGCAGAAGGAGCTGCCAGAGGTCGTCACCGACTCCTATCTGCACTCCATGATGATGGCCGGCCTCGTCGCGGCGCACGAGACCACGGCCAACGCCTCGGCCAACGCGATCAAGCTGCTGCTGCAGCACCCCAAGGCCTGGCAGGAAATCTGCGCCGATCCCTCGCTCATCCCCAACGCCGTGGAGGAGTGCCTGCGCCACAACGGCTCGGTGGCGGCCTGGCGACGACTGGCTACCAAGGATGTGGTGATCGGCGGTCAGGCCATTCCAGCCGGCAGCAAGCTGCTCATCATCACCTCTTCGGCCAACCACGACGAGCAGCATTTCGTCGATGCCGACCTGTTCGACATCCACCGCGACAATGCCAGCGATCACCTGACCTTCGGCTACGGCTCCCACCAGTGCATGGGCAAGAATCTGGCACGCATGGAAATGCAGATCTTCCTCGAGGAATTCACGCGCCGCCTGCCCCATATGCAACTGGCAGAACAACGCTTCACCTATGTGCCCAACACCTCGTTCCGCGGCCCCGAACATCTGTGGGTGCAATGGGACGTGAGCCGCAACCCCGAGCGCGCCAATCCCGCCGTGCTGGCCGCGCAGCAGCCGGTGCGCATCGGCGAATCCTCGCAAGGCGGCGTCAGCCGCACCATGCGGGTGGAAAGCACCGAGCTGATCGCGCAGGATGTGCTGCGCGTGCGACTCAAGGCGCCCGACGGACGCGATCTGCCACGCTGGACCCCGGGCTCGCACATCGACCTGCACTGCGGCGATACGGGCATCTCGCGCCAGTACTCGCTATGCGGCGATCCGCAGCAAGCGGATACCTACGAGATCGCCGTGCTGCGCGAAGAGCACAGCCGTGGCGGTTCGGACTGGATCCATGGATCGCTGCGGGCCGGGATGAAGGTGCAGATGCGCGGCCCGCGCAATCACTTCAAGCTCGGCGAAAGCGCGCAGCACTTGATTCTTGTCGCCGGCGGCATCGGCATCACGCCGATTGCGGCCATGGCGGCGCGCGCCCAGGCCTTGGGCATCCCCTATGAAATTCACTACAGCGGCAGCCAGCGCGCGCGCATGGCGCTGTGGAATGAACTGCAGGCACGGCATGGCGAGCGTCTGCAGATCTATGTGGGCGCGGAGGGCCGGCGAGCCGACTACCAGGCGCTGCTGGCCCAGGTCAGGCCCGGCGCACAGATCTATGCCTGCGGTCCGCAGCGCATGCTCGACGGCCTTGCCCAGGCCTGCCAGCACTGGCCCGAGGACAGCCTGCGCGTGGAGCATTTCTCCAGCACCCTGGGAGCGCTCGACCCGGACAAGGAGCATGGCTTTGAAGTCGAGCTGCGCGAATCCGGCATCACGCTGCAGGTGCGCAATGACGAGACCCTGCTCGATGCGCTGCGCGGCGCCAACATCGATATCGAGAGCGACTGCCGCGAAGGCCTGTGCGGCTCCTGCGAGGTGCCGGTGCTCGAAGGCGATATCGACCACCGCGACATGGTGCTGACCCGGACCGAGCGCGCGGCCTGCACCAAGATGATGAGCTGCTGCTCGCGCGCCAAGACCCGGGAGTCGAGGATCGTGCTGGCGCTTTGATCACATGGACCAGATTCTGGGGGGGCTGCCCTGCAGCCCCCAGAGTTCTTTTCTCCAATGCATCCACAGGGTTTTACACAGCATCATCACAGGCTCAACCACAGCTGATGCACAGCGCAGAACCAGCATGTTTTCATTGGGAGAAGTCACCCCGCTCAACACCGTCGGAGCGGCCTCTCCCAGCAGCCCGTGCGCGCCTTCCAGCAAGGCCTCGCGCTGCGCGCGCGCCATCGGCGAGCCGCTTGCATAGATCAGGCTGGCCAGGCAACGCCGCCCGGCCAGGCCCAGATCGCCATCGAGCAGCAGGCGATCCCGGGCATCGACCACCCCGCGCTCCAGAAAGCGCCCCGGCCATTCGATGTGCTGCTCGAAAACACCGGCCTCGTATGGCTGATTCGCCAGGGGCAAGCCCAGCGCCGTCACATCCCAGGCCATCATCTGCGCGCCTTCGGCCAGATCGAATTCCAGCCGGTTCACGGCATCGCAGGCGTTATAGGCAATCGCCTCCAGCGGTAGCCACTCCAGCCGCGCGCCGGCCTCCAGCTTGAGCCTGGTGTTCTGCCGCGCCTGCTGGCCATTGCTTTTGTAAAAGCGCGTGGCCCCGGGCGTGGTGAGCAGCGCATGTGCGCCCTCGGCCACCCGCACATCGATATCCAGCACGTCGCCGCCGACCAGCCCGCCGGGCGGATGCACGAGCACGTTATGGCAGATGGCCGGGCCTTCCGGATACAGGCTTTTGAGCACGCGCAAAGGCCCATCGTGCGTGAAATGCACGGATGTCTTGTCCGCCTGCAGGGAATAGTTCAGCGCCAGTTGCGCATGCCAGCTCATCTTCGTCTTCGCTCTCTTCAAGCCGGCCACTCGTTGGCTTCAACGCAGCTCAGCTTTTTTGCTTACTAACTCATGAAAAATCGGTCGTTGTTGCCTCGCAGCAGCGCTTCTACAGTCTCTCACACGCCATGCCGGCAAAGCGCATGGCAATGGACTCAGGAGCTTTTTCATGTCTGCCAATCAGGCCCATCATCCAGGTTTTCATCGCCCCCAGCCCTCCTGGCTGGCCTCGATGCTGCTGGTGTGCTGCGCCATGGCGGCAGGCACGGCCGCTGCGCAAACCAGCGGCACATCGGCCTCGGCATGGAAGCCCAGCAAAGCGACCGAATTCATCGTCCCCAGTGGCGCCGGCGCCGCGCTCGACCTTGCGGCCCGCAAGCTCACTGAGCTGCTGGCCCGCGATGGCCAGACCCCCGGCTTTGTGGTCAGCAACAAGTCCGGCGCGCATGCGATAGGCGCGCTCGAAGGGCTGCACCGCCCCCCTGGCGACGCGCATACGCTGATGACGCTGAGCACCAGCTATGGCAACAGCCTGGCACAGAACGCCCTGCCTGCGCACCTGCAGAAGGGCACACCGCTGGTGACCCTGTTCAGAGAGTTCACCACCGTGGTGGTGCGGGCCGACTCGCCGCTGCGCAATGCCCAGGATCTGGTCGCCCAGCTGCGCCAAGACCCCGAAAAATACTCGATAGGCATCGCCACCACCCTGGGCAACCACATCCATCTGGGCGTGGCCCAGCCCTTGCAGCAGGGCGGCGTGAATATCCAGAAGCTGCGAATCGTTCCCTACAAGTCCTCGGCGGAATCCATGGTGGCGCTGGCCGGAGGCCATCTCGATGTGATCTCGGCCACCACGCCCAATCTGCTGCCTTATCTGCAGTCGGGCCGCGTGCGCGTGCTGGCGATTGCGGCCGACAAGCGGCTTGAAGGCGCTTTCGCCCAGTCGCCCACCTGGAAGGAGCAGGGTATCGACTATGTCAGCGATTCCTTTCAGGGCGTGATGACGACCCCCGGCGCCAGCGCCGCGCAACAGGCGTACTGGGTGAACGCGCTGCGCAAGGTTTCCGAAACCCGGGAATGGAAGGAGTTTGTGGCGCTCAACCAGTGGGAACCCATCTTCCTCGGTCCGCAGGACACGGCTCGCGCACTGCATGCCCAGGTCGAACGCAGCCATGCGCTTCTCACCGAACTGGGCCTGCTGCCGGCCAGCAGCTTGCGTGTGGCCAACGCACGCTAAGACGGCCGCACACACAGGAGTCCCTTCATGAACATGCCACTGCCCCACGCCCCACTGCAGCGCCTGGACGAGCGCCTGAGCTCCGCACGGAACATCACTCCGCATATCCAGATTGCACCGCAATCGGCACATATCGGCGCGCTGATCAGCGGCGTCAATCTGCGCCAGGCACTGAGTGCCGCCGAGGTGCACACCATCCGCTCGGCCCTGCTGCGCTGGAAGGTGGTTTTCTTCCGCGACCAGCACCTCAGCCATGAGCAGCAGATCGCCTTCTCGCGCCAGTTTGGCGAGCTGACGCCCGGCCACCCCGTCTTCGGCCATGTCGAAGGCTTTCCCGAGCTGTATTCGATTGCCAAGCACCGCAAGGCCAACCGCCACAGCGGCCAGGCCGAACAACGCCCCTGGACCGGCTGGCACGCCGATGTGACAGCCGCCCACAACCCGCCAGCGGCCTCGATTCTGCGCGGCGTGACGATTCCGCCCTATGGCGGCGACACGCAATGGACCAATCTGGCCGCCGCCTACAAAGCGCTCTCCAGACCGCTGCAAGCCTTTTTGCAGGGCCTGCGCGGCGAGCACCGCTTCAGCGCGCCGCAAGGATCCACGGCCTCGCAGGAATATCTGAACCTGGTGCGCGACAACACCCTGGTCAGCGAACACCCGCTGGTCACCATTCATCCCGAGAGCGGCGAGAAGGTGCTCTACATCAGTCCCGGCTTTCTCAAGTCCATCGTGGAACTCAACACCCGCGAATCGCGCGTGCTGCTGGAGCTGCTGTGGGAGCATGCCGTGAGCAGCGAATTCACCGTGCGCTTCAAGTGGGAGCCCGGCTCGCTGGCCTTCTGGGACAACCGCTCCACGGCCCATGTGGCGCCGCAGGATATCTTTGCGCTGGAGTTCGATCGCCAGCTCTACCGCACCACGCTGGTGGGCGAAGTCCCCCAGGGCGCGGACGGTCGCGCCTCCACCGCCATACAGGGCAGTCCGGTGCTGGCCGCGCACGGCGCCGCCTATTGAAGCAATGAGTTGTCCTCCGGGCATGGCCTGAGGGCTTGAGGTGCCGCCTGCGGCACCTTTTTTTTCGGCGTCGCTCAGATCGCCACCAGTGCGCGCACATTCTTCTGCCGCATCTCGCTGCCCGGCCCGGTGGCGATCACCTCGCCGCGCTCCATCACCACATAGCGGTCGGCCAGTTCCTCGGCAAAGTCGTAGTACTGCTCGCACAGCAGGATGGCCATGTCGCCGCGATTGGCCAGCATGCGGATCACGCGGCCTATGTCCTTGATGATGCTTGGCTGTATACCTTCGGTAGGCTCATCCAGAATCAGTATCTTGGGCTGGGGCGCCAGCGCACGCGCGATGGCCAGCTGCTGCTGCTGACCACCCGAGAGATCGCCGCCGCGGCGGTGCAGCATCTGCCCCAGCACGGGAAACAGCTCGTACAGCTCGCCCGGGATTCGGGTGCCTGCCGAGCAATACGCCAGGCCCATGCGCAGATTGTCTTCGACCGACAGGCGCGAGAAGATTTCACGGCCCTGGGGCACATAGCCGATGCCGCTGCGCGCGCGCTCGTAGGGCGTCTTGTGCGCGATATCCCGGCCCTGCCATTCAATGCCGCCGCTCCTGATGGGCACCAGCCCCATCAGGCTTTTGAGCAAGGTGGTCTTGCCCACGCCGTTGCGGCCCAGCAGCACCGTGACCTTGCCGATCTCGGCGGTGAAGTTCACATCGCGCAGGATGTGCGAGCCGCCGTAGTACTGATGCAGGTTCTGAACTTTAAGCATTTTTAACCTCTGACGCTTACGCAACAAGTGCAAGCAGCTATAAAGTTTGATGACTAGCGTCCCAAATACACCTCGATCACGCGCTCGTCGGCCTGGACCTCGGCCAGCGTGCCCTCGGCCAGTACCGAGCCATCGCAGAGCACCGTAACCTTCTCGCTGATGGTGTCGATGAAGCTCATGTCGTGCTCCACCACCATCAGCGAATGCCTGCCCTTGAGCGTGAGGAACAGCTCGGCCGTGCGCACGGTTTCCTCGTCGGTCATGCCGGCCACGGGCTCGTCGAGCAGCAGCAGCCTGGGCTCCTGCACCAGCAGCATGCCGATCTCCAGCCACTGCTTCTGACCGTGGCTCAGCAGGCCCGCCTGCCGCGTCACGCTACCCGCCAGATGAATGGTGTGCAGCACCTCGGCAATGCGGTCCTTTTGCGCGCCACTGAGCTTGAACCACATGGAGGAGGCAATGCCCTTGTGGGTCTTGAGCGCCAGCTCCAGGTTCTCGAAGACGCTGAGCTCTTCGAACACCGTGGGCTTCTGGAACTTGCGGCCTATGCCCATGGCGGCGATCTCGGGCTCCTTGTAGCGCAGCAGATCGATGGTGGAGCCAAAGAACACCGTGCCGCTGTCGGGCCGGGTCTTGCCCGTGATAAGGTCCATCATCGTGGTCTTGCCCGCGCCATTGGGGCCGATGATGCAGCGCAGCTCGCCGGGCGCGATATCGAGACTCAGACCATTGATGGCCTTGAAGCCGTCGAAGCTCACATGCACGTCTTCGAGATAGAGGATGCGGCCATGGGTCACATCCACTTCACCGGTCACCACGGGGCGCGCCAGACTGGCGTTGCGGCCGCCGGATTCGGTGCGCAGCGCGGCTTCGCGCTGCTGGTAGGAAGCCAGGCGCTGCTCGCCTTCCTGCATCAGATCGGGGGTCATGCGCGCACTCCTTCGATGGCATCGGCAGAAGCCGGCTCGGCAGCAGCTTTGGCAGCTGCGGCGGCAGTCTGGTTCAACGGTGCCTGGGCCTTGCGTTTCTCACGCCACTGGCGAAGCTGCTGCGGCAGGCGAATCAGCCCTCCCGGCATGAACAGCGTCACGACGATGAACAGCGCACCCAGCACGTACAACCAGTATTCGGGTGCGGCCACGGTGAGCCAGCTCTTGCCGCCATTGACGGCAAACGCGCCGATGATGGGGCCGACCAGCGAGGCACGTCCGCCCACGGCCGTCCACACCGCCATTTCGATGGAATTGCCCACGCTCATCTCGCTGGGGTTGATGATGCCCACCTGGGGCACATAGAGCGCCCCCGCCAGGCCGCACATCATGGCCGAGATGACCCAGATCGACAGCTTGTAGGGCAGCGGGTTATAGCCGCAGAACATGGTGCGCGATTCGGCGTCGCGCACGGCCTGCAGCACGCGGCCGTACTTGCTGCGCATCAGCCAGCGCGAGAACAGAAAGCAGCCCAGCAGCGCCAGCCCCGACAGCGCGAACAGCAGCACATGCATGGCTTGCGAGTTGACGGAAAACCCCAGCAGGGTCTTGAAGCCCGTGAACCCGTTGTTGCCGCCAAAGCCGGTCTCGTTGCGGAAGAACAGCAGCATGGCGGCATAGGTCAGGGCCTGGGTGATGATGGAGAAATACACGCCCTTGATGCGCGAGCGAAAGGCGAAATAACCAAACAAACCGCCGATCAGGCCCGGCACCAGAAACACCAGCAGCACGGTGGCGGCAAAGCTGCCCGACAGCGCCCAGTGCCAGGGCAGCTCCTTCCAGTCCAGAAACCCCATGAAAGCGGGCAGAGCGCCGGGACCAGCGGCTTCGCGCATCAGGTACATGCCCATCACATAGCCGCCCAGTGCAAAGAACAGGCCGTGACCGAGACTCAGGATGCCCGTATAGCCCCAGATCAGATCGATGGCCAGAGCGCAGATGGCGTAGCACATGAACTTGCCCAGCAAACCGACCATGTAGTCGGACAGGTGCAGCGCACTGTCCTCGGCCACCCACAGATTGAGGGTCGGCGCCACGGCACAGATCACGATCAGCGCGATGAGAAACACCGTCCAGCCCTTGGCTGGTAGCAGCGGCACGGGCTTGGGCAGTTCGATGGGTATGGATTGGCTTGTCATGTCAGTTTTCTCTCATGTCGAGCAAGACACATGGCCTGCGCAACTGGCGCGGCCCAAGTACGAGACACCGAGCAAGGGCCGCCCCGCACCGAGGGTGTCATCCCCTGCAGGGGGAAGGCGCGAAGCGACTCAGGGGGTGTTTCATGTTTCCGCACTGCGGCCCTTCAAGGCAAAAATTCCTTGCGGACGCTTTTGAATGAAGACCACGATGAACAGCAGCACGGCGATCTTGGCCAGCACCGCGCCCGTCCAGCCTTCGAGCAGCTTGCTGAGCACGCCCAGGCCCAGCGCCGCATAGACCGTGCCGGCCAGCTGACCCACGCCGCCCAGCACCACCACCAGGAAACTGTCAACGATGTAGTTCTGGCCCAGATCCGGCCCCACATTGCCGATCTGGCTCAAGGCACAGCCCGCGAGGCCTGCAATGCCCGAGCCCAGTGCAAACGCATAGGTGTCGGTGCGCGCGGTGTTGACGCCCACACAGGAGGCCATGGCGCGGTTCTGCGTCACGCCGCGCACAAACAGGCCCAGGCGCGTTCTGGCGATCATGAAGGCCACGGCACCCAGCACCGCGAACGCAAAAACGATGATGGCGATACGGTTGTAAGGCAGCGTGAGATTGGGCTGCAGCGCAATGCCGCCGCTCATCCAGGCGGGGTTCTCCACGCCCACGTTTTGCGCCCCGAACAGGCTGCGCACGGTTTGCTGCAGCACCAGGCTGATGCCGAAGGTGGCGAGCAGGGTCTCCAGCGGCCGGCCATAGAGAAAGCGGATCACGCCGCGCTCCAGCACCGCGCCGACCAGCGCCGAAGCCAGGAAGGCCACGGGAATCGCCACCACCAGATACCAGCCGAACGCGGCCTCGGACATCCAGCGCTGGAACATCAGTTGCACCAGATAGGTCGCATAGGCGCCGATCATGATCAGCTCGCCATGGGCCATATTGATGACGCCCATCAGCCCGTAGGTGATGGCCAGACCCAGGGCTGCCAGCAACAGCACCGAGCCCAGGCTGATGCCACTGAAGGCGGCACCGATCCTATCGCCCCAGGCCAGGCTTTCCTCTATGCCGACCAGCGCTGCCCTGATGGCTTTCTGCACGCCGGGATCGGACTCTTCGGACAGACGCTGATTCAGCAGCAGCTGGGTATCGGGCGTCTTCTGATGCGCAAGCTGCTCCACCGCCTTCAGACGCTGCTGCACATCTTCGCTGCTCAGCAAGCTGGCAGCGCGGCTGCGCTCTAGCAGGGCTTTGACCTGTTCGTCTTTTTCGCTGGCCAGCGCTTTTTCAATCAGAGGTAGGCGCGCTGCATCGGGCTCTGCGGCCAGTTTTTCTGCAGCCGAGCGGCGCTGCGGAACATCGCCGCTGTCAAGCGCCAGCGCGGCCTGCGCCGTGTCGATGACGGAGCGCAGATAGTTGTTGCTGACGACCTCCTCGGCATCGGCCGGAAGCTTGGCCGCCTGGCCCGTCACCGGGTCGGTGACCGCATCGCCGCTCATCACATAGACCTTGCCCTGGGACACGCGCACTTCATCGTTGGCGAGTGCGCCGAGAAAGGCCGACAGGCGACCGCCATCGGTGCGGACTGCGGGATCCAGCACGGCCTGATTGATAGCTTGCACGCGCTGCTCGGAATCGTCGCCCGTGGCCATGGCATAGGCCTGCTCGGCCGTCAGCGCGTGGCTGGCAAAGCTCAGCAAGGCGCCGAGACCGGCAACCGCCACCCATGCCCATGGCTTGTGCGTGAATTTCATATCGAATCCGATTCGAGCGCTTAAGCAGAAAGCGCCATCAGCTATGTTTTGGATACCAACCCGTCAAACTGGCGCAATCCAAGCCAGTAACAGCAAGCAAGGGCCTAGGCGGCCCCGCCGCCCCATAGCGAGGCTGTTGTCCCCCTCCCGCATTGCGAAGCAAAGCGAGAGAGGGGGAAGGCGCGCAGCGCCTCAGGGGGAGCCTTACTTCGTAGGCTCGTCCTTCTTCTTGTCGTTGCCATCGATGTAAGGACTCCAGGGCTGGGCCTTGATCGGGCCCTTGGTCTTCCAGACCACGCTGAACTGGCCGTCGCCCTTGATCTCGCCCACCATCACGGGCTTGTGCAGATGATGGTTCTTCTCGTCCATCTGCACGCTGAAGCCATCGGGCGCGGTAAAGGTCTGGCCGGCCATGGCGGCGATCACCTTGTCGGTATCCGTGCTCTTGGCCTTTTCGACGGCCTGCTTCCACATATGGATGCCGACCCAGGTGGCCTCCATGGGGTCGTTGGTCAGGGGCTTGTCCTTGTGGCCCGCAATGTTCTTGGCCTTGGCGTAATCGCCCCACTGCTTGATGAAAGCCGTGTTGGTCGGGTTCTTCACGCTCATGAAGTAGTTCCAGGCCGCCAGGTGACCAACCAGGGGCTTGGTATCCACGCCGCGCAGCTCCTCCTCGCCCACGCTGAAGGCCACGACCGGCACATCCTTGGCCTTTAGGCCGGCATTGCCCAACTCCTTGTAGAAGGGCACGTTGGAGTCGCCGTTGATGGTGGAGATCACCGCCGTCTTGCCGCCGGTGGAGAACTTCTTGATGTCGGCCACGATGGTCTGGTAGTCGCTGTGGCCGAAGGGCGTGTAGGTCTCGAGGATGTCGGCGTCCTTCACGCCCTTGGACTTGAGGAAGGCGCGCAGAATCTTGTTGGTGGTGCGCGGGTACACGTAGTCCGTGCCCAGCAGCACGAAGCGCTTGGCACCGCCGCCCTCCTTGCTTATCAGGTATTCGACGGCCGGAATCGCCTGCTGGTTGGGCGCGGCGCCAGTGTAGAAGACGTTCTTGGACAGCTCCTCGCCCTCGTACTGCACGGGATAGAACAGCAGGCCGTTGTTCTGCTCGAACACCGGCAGCACCGACTTGCGCGAGACGCTGGTCCAGCAGCCGAAGACCACGGCCACCTTGTCCTGCATGAGCAGCTGCTTGGCCTTCTCGGCGAACAGCGGCCAGTTGGAGGCCGGGTCCACCACCACGGGCTCGAGCTTCTTGCCCAGCACGCCGCCCTTGGCGTTGATGTCGTCGATGGCCATCAGCACCGTGTCCTTGAGCACGGTCTCGGAGATGGCCATGGTGCCCGAGAGGCTGTGCAGCACGCCGACCTTGATGGTGTCTGCCGCCAGCACCTGAGAAGTCAAGCCCAGGCCCAGAGCCATGGATGCAGCCAGTGTTGTGAGGGTTCCGCGACGATTCATTTCAGCACTCCCGGGAGGTTGGGTTCGGTCACATTGACCGCATCTCTTCAAGTGCAAATACCGTGCCAGAGCTCTACAGACCGCATGACCACGGAACAAGTGCCGCGACGATGATGCTTCTGCCGAGGCCCAGCTCGGTCTGGCGGAAGATGTTGGCCTCCAGTTCGCGCGTGCCCAGCGCATATTTGGCAAAGTCGCTGGGTAGAGCAAAGCCCTCGTACCAACTGGCCCGCGCCTCGGTGCGAGAGCCAAGCTGCGCCAGCAGGCCCAGCTTTGCGGCCGCCCTCAGATGCCGCCCTCAGATGCCGCGCTCAGATGCCGCGCTCAAGACACTTGTGTTCATGCACCGGAAAAGCAAGGTGCGTGCCATTCCATGCATCGCCGCGGCACCAGCAATGCACCAGCAATGCACCAGCAATGCACCAGCAATGCACCAGCAATGCACCAGCAATGCACCAGCAATGCACCAGAAAGCATCTCCACACCGAAGGCAGACCTGTCTCGGTGCACGCCCACGGCATCGATGCACCAGAAAGGTGTGGATCGACGGAAACCGGACGCTTCTCGGTGGGCAAATAAAACTTGCCATTGGCATGCCACTTGCTACATAACAGGGCATGGAACTCACACCGCGCGAAAAAGACAAGCTGCTGATCTTCACCGCCGCCCTGCTGGCCGAGCGGCGCAAGGCCCGCGGCCTCAAGCTCAACTATCCCGAGGCCGTGGCCCTGATCAGCGCCTTTGTGATGGAGGGCGCACGCGACGGCAAGACCGTGGCCCAGTTGATGAGCGAAGGCCGCAGCGTGCTGAGCCGCGCCGACGTGATGGAGGGCATACCCGAGATGATTCCCGACATCCAGATCGAGGCCACTTTTCCCGACGGCACCAAGCTGGTGACCGTGCATGAACCCATTGCCTGAATCCGCATCGACCGATTTCAAGCCTTTCAGCCCTCAAGCCCTTCCCCATCCCGCGCAGACAGCTATGAAATTCAAGACACTCCTCACCAGCACAGCCGCTGCTGCAACAGCCCTGCCCCTGTCCGCGCTGGCCCATGTGGGCGCCGATGGCGGCGGCCATCACCATTTCCTGGACAGCCTGGGCCATGCCTTCGCCCACCCCTTTACCGGGGCCGACCATCTGGCCGCCATGCTGGCCGTGGGAGCCTGGAGCGCCTTGACCATGCCCGGCCTGCGTACCGCCTGGAGGGCTCCCGCCGCCTTTGTGGCGCTGCTTTTGGTGGGTGCCTTGGCGGGTTTTTCCGGCATCTGGGTGCCGGGTGTGGAGCCCATGATCGCGGCCTCGGTGCTGGTGCTGGGCCTGCTGGTGCTGGTACAGCAAAGAATGCCCTGGGGCGCGGCCGCCGGCCTCGCGGGCGTGTTTGCCTTTTTCCATGGCGCAGCCCATGGCTTTGAGCTGGCCGGCGATACGGGCATGGCCACCATCGGTGCGCTGCTGGGCATGGGCCTGGGTTCCGCCACCCTGCATCTCTCGGGCATGGTGCTGGGCCATGCGCTCATGCAGCGCCACCGCTGGATTGCCAAGCTGGGCGGGGCCGCCACGGCGGCACTGGGCGCCTTCATGCTGACACGGCTGGCCTGAACGCGAGGAAGGAAGACACGCCATGATCCCCGGTGAACTCCTGCTTGACCCAGGCGCACATGAACTCAATCCCGGCCGCCGCACGCTCACTCTGGTGGTGAGAAACGCCAGCGACCGCCCCATCCAGGTCGGCTCGCATTACCACTTTGCCGAAACCAATGCAGGACTGGATTTCGACCGCGCCGCAGCACGCGGCATGCGGCTGAATATCGCCAGCGGCATGGCCGTGCGCTTCGAGCCCGGCCAGCAGCGCACGGTGGAACTGGTGGACATTGGTGGCGATCGCCAGATCTACGGCTTTCGCGGCCTGATCCAAGGAGCGCTCTGACATGGCAACAATGGACCGGCGCGCTTACGCCGAAACCTTCGGCCCCACGCTAGGCGACCGCCTGCGCCTGGCCGATACCGAACTGATTGTCGAGGTCGAGAAAGACTACACCCTGGCCGCGGGCGGCTATGGCGAGGAAGTGAAGTTCGGCGGCGGCAAGACCATACGCGACGGCATGGCGCAAAGCCAGCGCACACGCGACGGGACCGGGACGGGCCCCTCCGGTGGCGGCGCCATGGACACGGTGCTGACCAATGCGCTCATCATCGATCACTGGGGCATCGTCAAGGCCGACATCGGCCTCAAGGACGGCCGCATTGCGGCCATAGGCAAGGCCGGCAACCCCGACACCCAGCCGGGCGTGGACATCATCATCGGCCCCGGCACCGAGATCATCTCCTGCGAGGGCAATATCGTCACCGCGGGCGGCATCGACACCCATATCCACTTCATCGCGCCGCAGCAGATCGAGGAAGCGCTGACCAGCGGCGTGACCACCATGATCGGCGGCGGCACGGGCCCGGCCACCGGGACCTTCGCCACCACCTGCACGCCCGGCCCCTGGCATATGGAGCGCATGCTGCAGGCGGCCGACGCCTTTCCCATGAATCTGGGCTTTCTGGGCAAGGGCAACGCCAGTCTACCCGGCGGCCTGCACGAGCAGATCAGCGCCGGCGCCATCGGCCTGAAGCTGCACGAGGACTGGGGCAGCACGCCGGCAGCCATAGGCAACTGCCTGACGGTGGCCGAGGCCACCGACACCCAGGTCGCCATCCATACCGACACGCTCAACGAATCCGGCTTCGTCGAGGACACCGTGGCCGCCTTCAAGGGCCGCACCATCCACACCTTCCACACCGAAGGCGCGGGCGGCGGCCATGCGCCCGACATCCTCAAGGTGGTGGGCGAGGCCAATGTGCTGCCCAGCTCCACCAATCCCACGCGCCCCTACACCATCAACACGCTGGACGAGCATGTGGACATGCTCATGGTCTGCCACCACCTTCATGCGTCGATTGCCGAGGACCTGGCCTTTGCCGAAAGCCGCATCCGCAAGGAGACGATTGCGGCCGAGGACATCTTGCACGACATAGGCGCGATCAGCATGTTCAGCTCCGACAGCCAGGCCATGGGCCGCGTGGGCGAGGTGATTCTGCGCACCTGGCAGACCGCGCACAAGATGAAGCTGCAGCGCGGCGCCCTGAGCGGCGACGGCGCGCGCAACGACAATTTCCGCGTCAAACGCTATATCGCCAAGTACACCATCAACCCCGCGATTGCTCACGGCATCAGCCACGAGGTCGGCAGCCTCGAGGTAGGCAAGTGGGCCGATATCGTGATCTGGAAGCCCGCCTTCTTTGGCGTCAAGCCGTTTTGCATCTTGAAGGGCGGCAGCATTGCCATGGCGGCAATGGGCGACCCAAACGCCTCCATTCCCACGCCCCAGCCCGTGCATTACCGGCCCATGTTTGCGAGCTTTGGCGGCGCGACCGCCAGGACCTCGCTGACCTTTGTCTCGCAGGCCGGCCTGGCCGCCGGCATTGGTCAGCGCTTCGGGCTGGCCAAGACCCTGTCGGCCGTCAAGGGCATTCGGGGCGTACAGAAGCGGCACATGATCCACAACGACCTGACGCCGCATATGGAGGTCGATGCACAGACCTATGCGGTACGCGCCAATGGCGATTTGCTGACCTGCGGGCCCGCCACCAGCCTGCCCATGGCGCAACGCTATTTCCTGTTCTGAGGCCGGCGATGCTCGAACTACGCTTTGTACTGGACCCTGCCGACGACCCTCGCGTCATTGCGTTCTTGCAGGCGCATCTGGACGATATGCACCGCATATCGCCGCCGGAGAGCGTGCATGCGCTGGATGCGGAGCAATTGCGCCAGGCCGATATCCGCTTCTGGACGGCGTGGGTCGGAGATGTACTGGTGGGCAGCTGCGCTCTCAAGCAGCTGGACGACGCCCATCTGGAGCTCAAGACCATGCGTGTGGAAGCCGACTATCGCGGGGCAGGAGTCGCCCAGCAGCTGCTGGATTTTGTCCTGCGGCAAGCCCAGCAGAGCGCAGCCCGGCAGATCAGCCTGGAAACCGGTTCCGAGGATTTTTTTGCACCGGCACGCCGTCTGTATGCCCGCAATGGCTTTGCAGCTTGCGAAGCCTTTGGCAGCTATCGGCCTGACCCCAACAGTTGCTTCATGAGCCGTGCCGTGCCGGTCATCGACTCGCAAAAGCAGGACTAGCCCTTGCCCTGCTCCGCATTCAGCTGAAACGCAGTACCCGGATGTTGACGCCCCTGACCCTCAAACCATTCCAGCCAGTCGCTGGCCAAAATCTCCGGGGCCTTGCGTACGGTGGCGGGCAGGGCTTCGTAAACCAGCAGCGTGACCGGCTGCTGGCCTCCGGAGGCCAGCATCACCGGCAAGCTCAGAATCCGCTTGCGGTATTCGCCCAGGTCCTCGGGCCACAGGCCTTCGATGCGGTCCATGGATTGCTCCAGCGCATCGTCCATGGGGTAGACCTCGGCCAGCACGGTTTGCGTCCCCTGCAAGGTGAGCCCTGGATACCAGCCCAGGTCGTGCAAAGTGCCTGTGAGCCGGGTCTTGCCAACACAGGCAATACCGGGCCTGAGCCTTGCGATGTCGTTGACGCCTCCCGCACGCAAAGTGCCGTACACCGCCACATAAGCGGCGCCACAGGCCTGCCAGCCCGCAGCCGGGTAGCGGGAAGAGGTCGGCGCGCCCATTTCCACCAAGTCCACAAAGGCGTCCTGAGAAGTTGTCATAGTGCCCCAACCTTCAAAATCATTGCAATGAGCAGCACATGCAACATATGCGCCAATCTGGTTTGAGCCGCTCCCATTCTGATGCCGAATTCACCATGCTGACTGCCAACAAACTGCTGCCGCAAGGCCAAGGCCTCTCCGCCGTGCTTCTCAAGCGCGCGGCCTACGTGGAGCTGGACTGGGACATACGCCAGAAATCGCGCTTTGCAGCCACCGACAGCCAGGGTCGCGAGCTGGCCGTCTTTTTGCCGCGCGGCCAGGCCGTGCGTGGCGGCGACGTGCTGGTGGCCGAGGACGGCTCGCTGATCCGCGTGCAGGCCGCGCCGCAGAAGGTACTGCGCATCACGGCCTGTGCCGAGCATGGGTCGCCCTTCGATCTAATGCGCGCGGCCTACCATCTGGGCAACCGTCACGTCCCCATAGAGCTGCAGCCCGACCATCTGAAGATAGAGCCCGACCATGTGCTGGCCGATATGCTGCGCAGCATGCACATGACCGTGGTCGAGGCCGATCTTCCCTTCGAGCCCGAAGGCGGAGCCTATGGCGGCCATGTGACCAATGACGGCCACAGCCACCAGCATCACGGCCATGGACATTCGCATGACCACCACGCCCATTGAGCCGCTGCTGGCTCTTGGCGCGCAGAGCTTTCTGCAGCTGATGTGGCTGGCCTCACCGGCCTTGCCCATAGGCGGATTCTCCTATTCGGAGGGGCTTGAAGCGGCCATCAATGCTGCGCTGGTCACTACGGAAACCGAAGCATCGAACTGGCTGGTGCAACAGCTGCACCTGACTCAGTCGCGCGGCGATATGGCGGTGATCGCGCAGGCGATGCCGGCCTGGAAAAGCGCGGATCTGGCGCGCATTGCCGCACTCAACCAGTGGGTAAGAACCACACGCGAAACCAGCGAGCTGCGGCTGCAGACCGAGCAGATGGGACGCTCGCTGACCGAATGGCTGAAAAACCGCTATGCCGCGGAGCCAGCCCAGCAGGTCTCCATCGCCTGGCTGGCCGCGCAGGATGCAAGCTATCCCGTCGCTTTTTCATTGGCCGCACATGGCACCGGTGCATCGGCACGCGATGCGCTGCTGGCCTACGCCTTTGGCTGGGCCGAGAACATGGTTCAGGCCGCCATCAAGGCCATGCCATTGGGCCAGAGCGCGGGCCAGCGCATTCTGGCGCGATTGACCGGGGAAATCCCCGCGGCCGTGGAGCATGCTCTGGCGCTACCAGATGGCGCAAGACAGGCTTTCTCGCCCATGCTGGCCATTCTCTCGGCCCAGCATGAACACCAATACTCTAGGCTTTTCCGCAGCTGAGCCTACACACAGGATGCATGCCTTGTTCGCCGCAACGCCCCAACCTCCCTACTACGCCGCCATCTTCACCTCCCAGCGCACCCCGGGAGAGCAAGGATATGGTGAGATGGCCGACCGCATGGCGGAGCTGGCCAGCCAGCAGGCCGGCTATCTGGGCGCGGAAAGCACCCGCGATGCCCAGGGCTTCGGCATCACCGTGTCTTACTGGGAAAGCGAGGAAGCGATCCGCCAATGGAAACGCAACGCCGAACACCGGATCGCCCAGGACAAAGGCCACACCACCTGGTATCAGCACTTCGAGCTGCGCATTGCCAAGGTGGAACGCGCCTACGGCATGGCCCGCCGATCGCAAGCTGTTCATCGTTGAAGGAAGTCACCATGTCGACCGCACTGCACCATATTCCCCATCGCACCAAGAAACTGCCGCCGCTGCGCGTGGGCATAGGCGGGCCCGTTGGATCGGGCAAGACCACCATCCTGGAAATGCTGTGCAAGGCCATGCGCGACAAATGGGACCTGGTCGCCATCACCAACGACATCTACACCAAGGAAGATCAGCGCCTGCTGACCATCAGCGGCGCCCTGCCCGCCGAGCGCATCATGGGCGTGGAGACCGGCGGCTGCCCGCATACGGCGATTCGCGAGGACGCTTCCATCAATCTGGAAGCCATCGACCGCATGCTCAAGGACTTCCCGGATGCCGACATCGTGTTCATCGAGTCGGGCGGCGACAACCTGGCCGCCACCTTCAGCCCCGAACTCAGCGACCTGACGATTTACGTGATCGACGTGGCCGCGGGCGAAAAAATTCCGCGCAAGGGCGGCCCCGGCATCACCAAGAGCGATCTCTTCGTGATCAACAAGACCGACCTCGCACCCTATGTGGGTGCGAATCTGGACATCATGCGCAGCGACACCATCAAGCAGCGCACCACGCCCAAGGGACTCAAGCCCTTTGTGATGACCAACCTCAAGACACTGGAAGGCCTGGACGAGGTGGTGGCGTTCATCGAGAAGCAGGGGCTGCTGGCCTAGCAGCCGCCAGCGCGCATGAAAAAGCCGCCTCGAACGGCGGCTGGGCTAGAGAGCAGGAAGAATTACTGGTTGGCGACTTCGAGGTGGAACTCGCGCGCTTCCTGGATGAAGTGAATCAGGGATTCGATAGCTTGGCGCATGATGAACTTTCTTTATCTCGAGAGATGCACTGCAAGCGATGGACGGTGAGCATCTCAAACACCGCAATCACCGGGTTTAACCTTAAGGGTTAACCCTTGTTTCTAAGTATAAACCACAGGCCATTTTTCGCCAACCCGTCTGTTGCGCACAAACCGCCCCAGGCATCTCTCATGTGCTGCATGATCCCGCCGCTGCGCAATCGACAAGCTTGTTTTTTGTGAAACCCGCCGGCTTCCTGCATCAAACGCGCCGTTTTTTCGCGCTAGTCGCGCCGATTTGCGCCCCAATTCGGGCACTGGCTGCTACGCTATCGCCTGTTAACAACACATATGGGTGGGCATAGATGCCGACCGGCGGGAAGTGGAAATGGTGCGTGATCAAGGTTTGCAGCAGGTGGCCGATGCATTGGGCTGCCCCATGGACGCCGACATCCAGCCCGGCGGCCACTATCGCCCCGTGGTGCGCGACGGCGCTCTGCTCTATGTGAGCGGCCAGCTGCCGCGCCTGAACGGCCAGATCGTTTCGGTCGGCCCTGTGGCCCCCGGCGAAGCGCGCCAGGGCCACGCGACGCTGGAGCAGGCCCGCCATGCGGCGCGCATCTCGGCGCTGCGCTCGCTGATGCTGCTGCAGCGCGAGCTGGGCAGCCTAGACGGCCTGCGCCGCGTCGGCCGCATGACGGTCTATGTGCACTGCAGCCAGGATTTCACCCAGCACAGCGAGGTGGCCGATGCGGCCTCGGATCTGCTGCACGAGGTGCTGGGCGAAGCCGGCGTGCATGCACGCTCGGCCATAGGCGTATGCCAGCTGCCCAAGAATGCCACGGTGGAAGTGGAGCTCACGGCCTCGGTCCGGGAGGCCTCATGACCGTCTCCAAGCTCTCCGAATCCAGCCTGCCGGCCGCCTGGCATATCACCGCCATGAACCCGGCCGAGGCGCCCTGGCCGCTGCTGCTGCTGGCCGACCCGTCGCGCGAGAAGGTCAGGCGCTACCTGCAGGGCTCCATCTGTTTTGCGGCGCGCCAGACCGCGAATTTCACGCCCAGCGGACTCGGGGCCTTGATCGGGGTCTGCGTGCTGCACCCCCGGGACGATGGCCTGCAGACCTGGGAGCTGATGAATATGGCCGTGGCGCCGGCCTGGCAGCGCAACGGCATAGGCTCGGCCCTGCTGCACCGCGCCATACGCGAGATGCGCGAGCGCGGCGTGCGGCAGCTGGAAGTGGGCACGGGCAGCTTCGGCGACCAGTTGCTGTTCTACCAGCGCCTGGGTTTTCGCGTCACCGACATCGACCGCGACTTCTTTCTGCTGAACTACACCACGCCTTTGTGGGAGCGTGGCGTGCAGCTCAAGGACATGCTGCGCCTGACGCTGGAGCTTTAGGCCGGGCGGCCCGAGGCCCGGGCTTAGGCCGCGGCCTTGGCGCGGCGCGTGCGCACCGCCTGCGCCAGTTGCTCCAGCACCGGAATCGTTTGCTCCATGCTGATGCAGGCATCGGTCAGCGACACGCCGTACTGCAGCTCCTGGCCTTCCACGATGTCCTGGCGGCCTTCGTGCAGATGGCTTTCGATCATCACGCCGGTGATGCGCTTGTCGCCACCAGCCACCTGCTGCGCCACATCGGCCGCGACCTCGATCTGGCGGCGGTGCTGCTTGCTGCTGTTGGCATGTGACAGGTCGATCATCACCTGCGGCCGCAGGCCCGATTTCTCCAGCATCTCGCAGGCCGCCTGCACATGGGCGGCATCGTAGTTGGGGGCCTTGCCGCCGCGCAGGATGATGTGGCAGTCCTGATTGCCGCGGGTTTCGAAGATCGCGCTCTGGCCCATCTTGGTCATGCCCATGAAGGCATGCGAGGACTCGGCAGCCAATATCGCGTCGCTGGCCACCTTGACGCCGCCGTCCGTGCCGTTCTTGAAGCCCACGGGGCAGGACAGGCCGCTGGCCAGCTGGCGATGGCTCTGGCTTTCCGTGGTGCGCGCGCCGATCGCGCCCCAGCTGACCAGGTCGCTGATGAACTGCGGCGACAGCAGATCCAGGAACTCCGTGCCCGCGGGCAGGCCCAGCGCCAGCACGTCGAGCAGCAGGCGGCGTGCCAGCTCCAGTCCCTCGTTGACGGCAAAGCTGCCGTCGCGGTACGGGTCGTTGATATAGCCCTTCCAGCCCACGGTGGTGCGCGGCTTCTCGAAGTAGACGCGCATCACGATCAGCAGCTCGTCCTTGAGCGCGTCGGCCTGCCGCTTGAGCTGGCGCGCATAGTCCAGGGCCTGGTCGTGATCATGGATGGAGCAGGGCCCGACCACCACGATCAGCCGGTCGTCCTGGCCATGCAGCACGCGCGAGATGGCGGCGCGGCTGGATTCGACCAGTTGCTGCGCCTCTTCGGTCACGGGCAGCCATTCCTCGAGCAGGGCGGGGGTGAGCAGCGGGCGCACGATCTTGATGCGCGTGTCGTCGATGCGGGTCTTGTCCAGCGTGGTCAGCTTGGGGCTAGCGGGCACGGCCTTGCGGGCCGGTGCCGCGCCAGGAGGCAGGGGCGTCGTGGAGGAAGTCATCCCGCTATTGTCGCGCCCTGCGCTATACCCCGCGCGCTCGCCCCCATCGGCGACTGCGTTAAGCGGCCTGCAGTCGCCGGCTGGACGGCCTCACGCCCCGCGCCGATAGACTGTCGGCCTTCCAGCCACCAGAAGACCGGACACCACCGCCCATGGAACTGCAGTTCACCATCACCCCGGCCCACACCGCATCCCGGCTGCAGACCGCGCTGCAGCGCGAGATGCAGAGGCACGCGCGGCAACAGGCCCGCCTGCAGGCGCGGATGGCGGGCTGGCAGGAACGCTGGCTCGCCCCGCTGCTGCTCTGCCTGGGCCTGGGCGGCGGCCTGCTGACCATCGCCCGGCCCGGCGAGCCGCTGAGCCTCGAGAAAATCATCGCCATGCTGATCTCGATCGCGCTCTGCATCCTGCTGTGGAAGCGCTACTCGGCGCGCCTGCTGGCAGCGCTGCGCGCACGCCGTGCCCTGCGCAGGCCACCGCTGCAAGGCCTGCACCAGCGGCTGACTCGGGCAAGTCTGCGGGCGCGCCTGCGGCGCCTGGAGGGCGACTACCGCCTGCAGCTGGACGATCAGGGCTTCACCCTGATCCATGCCCGAGGTGGGCGGGAGCGGCTGGAATGGGCGCAGATCGTGAGCCTGCAGGCCACGCCCGAGTTCTACAAGGTGGCCGGCGCCCGGCTCGCGGCCGAGGGCAAGGCCTACCATATCCCCCGCCACAGCGATGCCATGGACCCGGCCGCCTACCGGCGGGGACTGGCACTGTGGCTGAGCAAATGCCCGGTGGCGCCGGAGACGCCAGCCGCCATGGAGCGCTGATTCACCGCACACGGGCGGCGCTTATTCCCCGGCCGAGAGCTTCATCAGCACCAGGCCGCTGACGATCAGCACCGCCGCGCCCAGGCGCGTTGGAGTGACGGATTCGCCCAGCACCGCAATGCCCACGGCAAAAGCGCCCACCGCACCTATGCCGGTCCAGATCGTATAGGCCGTGCCCAGGGGCAGAGTGCGCATGGCCACCGATAACAGGCCGAAGCTGACGATCATCGCCACGATGGTGATGGCGCTGTACTTGATGTTGGTGAAGCCGTTGGACTGCTTCATCGTAAAAGCCCAGACCACTTCAAGCACACCGGCGACCAGTAGATAAACCCAAGCCATGACAAACCTCTGAAGAGATGGATGGCCAGGTCGTCCCGGCAAAGAAACAGGCCATGCGCTGCATGCCCCGGCAAGGTCGTCCCTGCATGGGTGAATATTAGCCGCAGTGCACAAATCCGGGCCAGCCATGGGTGGTTGCGGGACCACAGATGGCCGCCGCCATATCAACGGCCCGACGGCCCAGACAGAAGCGGTTCGCTTTTATTTCGATAGCTATCCACGCTCACGGGGCGCTAGCGCAGCCCTGATGGAGCGCCCATCCCGCCCCCCCGAGTCATGCAGCTAGCACACTTGCACGGTCATCTTTTCTGCCGCCGCCATGCTTACCGGACTCAACCATCTGACGCTCGCCGTCACAGACCTGCAGCGCAGCCTCGGTTTATATGTCGAGCTGCTCGGCTTTCGATTGCGTGCGCGATGGGCCTCGGGCGCTTATCTGGAGCTTGGCGAGCTTTGGCTGTGCCTGTCCGTGGATGCGAGCCGCAGCACCGTGTCCGGGCCCGATTACACCCACTACGCGTTCAGCCTTGCGCAAGCAGACTTTGCGGCATTTGCGGCCCAGGCCGCAGCGCATGGCGTGAAGGAATGGAAGAGCAACCGCAGCGAGGGCGATTCCTTCTACTTCCTCGATCCGGACGGCCACCGGCTCGAGGCCCATGTGGGCACCTTGGAGAGCCGCCTGGCGCAATGCCGGTTGCAGCCCTATGCGGGCATGGAGTTTTTCGACTGATCAGGCCTCTGCCAGCTGCGCCTCGACCAGCTGCACGATATTCCCCACCGTCGCCCCGTAATGGATGGCCACGCGCTTGCGCTGCTTGAGCACGGCCTTGTCCTTGCTGACCAGCAGCGCGCTGTGCTGGCTGGCCAGATCGAGAAAATGCTGGTCGTCGGGATCGGTGCAGGTAAAGCGGATCTTGGGCGCCTCGGGCATGTATTCGACGGCCGCATCGAAGGCCGCCATCACGCCCTCGGGCGTCTTGCCGTAGAAGGACACGCGCGGAGCGATCTGGCTGTAGCGCAGTACGCGCTCCAGCTCTATGCGCTGGGCCTCATCGGCGATCCAGCGCATCTCGCCCCTGGCCACCAGTTCGCGGATCGGCGGAATATGCGGATCGTCGAAGATCAGCATGTCCAGCACCACATTCGTATCCAGCACCACGGGGCGCGGCAGCGGGCCCTCATAGCCGTCGTTGCAGGACGGCCACTTCAACACGATCTTCATGCCTGGCCACCTTCGGCGGCAGCGCCATCGCTTTTGCGGGCCTTGACCGCGCCCTTGATCATGTCGAAGCGGAACAGACGGCATTCGATGGGGCCGTTCCACATGGGCGTGCGGCGCGACTCCTTGAGCCGCATCTTGCTCGGCAGCTTGAGGTCGGGCGTCAGCATCCAGGCGCTCCAGCCGCTGTAGTTCTTCTTCCAGTGGCTGGCCAGCTGGCTGAAGAACTCGCCGCCGTCCTCGGTCTGTGCGGTTTCGCGGCCCGCGCGCTCGACCTGGCCCATGCGCTCCGCCGCATTGCGGCCGGCGCTGCCGGCGGCTGCAATGCGCTCGCCATAGGGCGGATTCAGCAGCAGCAGGCCCGGCTGCTCGCAGGGTGGCATGCGCTGCAGCGCATCGCCGCCGCGCAGGTTGACCGATTCGGCCACTCCGGCACGCTCGGCATTGCGCTGGGCAAAGTCCACCATGCGGAAGGCGATGTCGGAGCCGTAAATGCCCACCGGCGACTCGGGCAGGATCCGGCTTTCGGCCTCGTCCAGCATGGCTTCCCAGACATGGCGCTGGAACGGCACCAGCTTCTCGAACGCAAAGCGGCGCAGAATGCCGGCCGGAATCCTGCGCGCGATCTGCGCGGCCTCGATCACCACGGTGCCGCTGCCGCAGCAGGGGTCGTACAGCGGCTGGGGGTTGTCGCCATGCGGGTTCCAGCCCGAGGCCGCGATCATGGCGGCGGCCAGGGTTTCCTTGAGCGGCGCATCGCCCTTGTCCTCGCGCCAGCCGCGCTTGAACAGCGCCTCGCCCGAAGTGTCGATATAGAGGGTCGCGCCGTCGGTGGTCAGGTGCAGGTGCACGCGCACATCGGGGTGGTGGGTTTCCACGCTGGGGCGCACGCCGTTGCGCTTGGCGCGGAAGCGGTCGGCAATCGCGTCCTTGACCTTGAGCGCGGCAAAATTCAGGCTGGTCAGCGGGCTGTGCTGGGCCGTCACCTCGATCTTGAAGGTTTCCTTGGGCGTGAACCAGATCTCCCAGGCCACCTCGCTGGCTGCACGGTACAGATCGTTCTCGCTGCGGTACATGGTGTGCGAGAGCTCGACCAGCACGCGCTGGGCCAGACGGCTGTGCAGATTGAGCAGCATGGCATCGCGCCACATGCCGCGCAGCATGACGCCGCCCCGGCCCACGAGCAGATCCTGCCCGCTGGCGCCGGTGATGGCGTGGACCTCGTCGGCCAGAAGGCCCTCGACGCCGGCGGCGCAGGGCAGAAACAAATGCAGTTGGTTCATAAAACTAGGGGCGCGCCAGCGGCGGCGCAGGCGCTTGGCGCGCATGACAGGGCGTAAGCATACGCGCTAGGCCTTTTCCAGTGCCCGCGCACGACAAGCGTTGCTCTACAGATGGGCGCCGCGGCACGGGCATGATGCGGGCCCAAGGAGCAACAAGACATGGAAGAAATCAGCTGGAACGACTTCATGAAGGTGGAGCTGCGCGTGGGCCGCGTGGTGCAGGCAGAGGTGTTCGAGGAAGCGCGCAAGCCCGCTTACAAGCTGCAGGTGGACTTCGGCCCTGAACTGGGTCTGCGCAAGTCCAGCGCCCAGATCACCCAGCTC
Organism: Comamonas guangdongensis; assembly: GCF_041079535.1. Classification (NCBI taxonomy): domain Bacteria; kingdom Pseudomonadati; phylum Pseudomonadota; class Betaproteobacteria; order Burkholderiales; family Comamonadaceae; genus Comamonas; species Comamonas guangdongensis. The sequence continues at coordinate 98,365 of NZ_JBFYGN010000016.1, forward strand.
TACCGGCCCGAGGAGCTGGTCGGCCGCCTGGTCGTGGCCGTGGTGAACTTTCCCAAAAAGCAGATCGGTCCTTTGATGAGCGAATGCCTGGTCACCGGCTTTCACAATGCCGACGGCCATGTGGCGCTATGCGTGCCAGATCAACATGTGCCGCTGGGCACTAGGCTGCTGTAGGCGCGCGGCAGTGCCGTGGCCTGGGCCATCTAGCGCACTCCATACACATCGCGAGCAACCCGCGCGGGGAGATCGTCGACGTCTCGATACTCCCTCAAGCGACGCCGGTTTGATCTGCCCCATGGCCCCGTTCCGAGCCCCCCGGTAAAATTGGAAGTTATGGCAAAAATCATCGTCCTGGCACTGGTGCTGCTTTTCTTTGGCTGCGGGCTGTACATGCACCTGCGCGGCAAGGTGCGGCACAAGGTGCTGCGCCAGCTGTTCGACCACTCGACGTTCACCGCGCCGTTCAACGTCTTCATGCTGATGTTCAGCAAGGTGCCGCGCACGCCCTACCTGCCCACCAGCACCTTCCCCGAGCTGGCGCCGCTGCAGGCCAACTGGCGCGAGATCCGCGAGGAAGCCGTCAATCTGCAGAAGAACATGCAGATCAAGGCCGCGGCCAACAACGACGATGCGGGCTTCAACTCCTTCTTCAAGACCGGCTGGAAGCGCTTCTACCTCAAATGGTATGGCGACGCCCACCCCTCGGCCATGGAGCTGTGCCCCAAGACCACGGCCCTGGTCCAGTCCATTCCCAACGTGAAGGCGGCCATGTTCGCCGAGCTGCCGCCGGGCGCCAAGCTCAATCTGCACCGCGACCCCTACGCGGGCTCGCTGCGCTACCACCTGGCCGTGCTAGCCCCCAACGACGACCGCTGCATGATCGAGGTGGACGGCCAGCCCTATAGCTGGCGCGAGGGCGAGGGCGTGATCTTCGACGAGACCTATATGCACTGGGCCGAGAACCGCAGCGAAGGCAACCGCATCGTGCTGTTCTGCGACGTGGAGCGTCCCATGACCAACGGCTTTGCCCAGTGGCTCAACCACTGGCTGGGCAAGAACGTGGTGGCCGCGGCCAGCTCGCCCAACAACGAGGGCGACCCGCGCGGCATGATCAGCAAGCTGTTCAAGATCTCGTTCTACGCGGGCAAATACCGCCGCGCCTTCCGCGACTGGAATCCGACCTTCTACAAGATTCTCAAGTTCGGACTGATGATCGGCGTGCTGGTCTGGTTTATCTGGTGGATGGTTTCTTGATAACCCCCTGAGGCGCTTTGCGCCTTCCCCCAAGGGGGACGACAGCCTCGCCGCGAGGCGGCTCTTGCTCGCTGTCTCTCACTTGGGGCTTGCTTCATCAGGCCGTATGCCCCAACCAAAAAGCCGCTGATGTATTCAACGGCTTTTTGTTTTTTGAATTCGCTACAGCGCCTTGCGCAGCGTGGTGGTCGGAATCTTGAGCTGCTCGCGGTATTTGGCCACGGTGCGGCGCGCGCACTCTATGCCCTGCTCCTTGAGCATATCGGCCAGCTTGGCATCCGATAGCGGCTTTTTCGGATCTTCGGCATCGACAAACTGCTTGATCAGTGCGCGCACGGCCGTGCTCGAGGCGCTGCCGCCGGTTTCCGTACCCAGGCCCGAGCCGAAGAAGTACTTGAGCTCGAAGGTGCCCTGGGGCGTGGCCATGTACTTGGCCGTGGTCACGCGGCTGATGGTGGATTCGTGCAGGCCCAGAGTGTCGGCGATATCGCGCAGCACCAGCGGGCGCATGGCCAACTCGCCATGCACGAAGAAGTTCTTCTGCCGCTCCACGATGGCTTCGGAGACGCGCAATATGGTGTCGAAGCGTTGCTGGATGTTCTTGATGAACCAGCGCGCCTCCTGCAGCTGCTGCTGCAGCACCGCATGGCCTTCGCTGCTCTTGTGGCGGCGCAGCACGCCCGCATAGACATCGTGCACCTTGAGCTTGGGCATGACGTCGGGGTTGAGCTGCACGGCGAAATCCATGCGACCCGAGCCGGCGCGCACCGGGCGCACGATGACATCGGGCACGACGATCTGGCGCTCCACGTCGGCAAAGCGCCGGCCCGGGCGCGGCTCCAGGCGTGCAATCAAGGCCATGGCTTCGCGCAGCTGTTCCTCGCGTGCGCCGCACAGGCTGGCGAGCTTGCGCAGATCGCGCCGCGCCAGCAGGTCCATGGGCTGGGCGCAGATGGAACGGGCCAGCAGCAGCTGGTTCATGCGCGCCTCGGTCGTGCCCTCGTCCTCGGCGCTGCGGATCAGCTCGCGCAGCTGCAGCTGCAGGCATTCGGCCAGGTCACGCGCGCCCACGCCCACGGGCTCCAGGCTTTGCAGCAGCCTGAGCGCAATCGCAAAGCGCTGCTCCAGCTCCTCGCGCTCCTCCAGGTCCTCGCCAGCCAGGCTCCGGGCCAGTTCGGCCAGCGAGTCTTCGAGATAGCCGTCGTCGCTCAGCGACTCGATGAGAAAGCGCAGGGCCGCACAGTCCTCGGCCCCCAGATGCAGGCTCAGCGCCTGGCGGTGCAGAAATTCGGTCAGGCTCTCGTGGCCGCGGGCCAGGTCTATGGCGTCGGTTTCATCGTCGCCCTCGCGGTTGCGCGTGGAGCTGCCGGCCGCCTCCCATTCGCTGCTGGCCTCGCCCCCCCATTCGCCGTCCTGGCCGTCGAGGCCCTCGGCCTCCCAATTCAGGGTTTCGGGAGTCTCGGGCGCCGCGGTTTCCGCTACGGATTCGGAAGCTGTCTGCGCAGTTGCCACTTCCTTTTCCGACGAAAACACCTCGGGAGCACTGGCTTCGGCAGCGCCAGCCGCTATCTCGGCAGGAGCGTCGCCGCCCGCATCGCCCTCGTCGCCGGCCTGCTCGAGAAACGGGTTGTCGATCAGCATCTGCTCGACTTCCTGCGCCAACTCCAGCGTGGACAGCTGCAGCAGCTGAATGGATTGCTGCAGCTGGGGCGTGAGCGACAGATGCTGCGAAACGCGTAGCGACAGGCCTGGCTTCAAGAGCAAACCTCCCGCATTGGCACAACGATGAAAGCGGAATGGCGTGCAGGCATACGGGGCTCTTACATGCGGAAGTGCTCGCCCAGATAAACGCGGCGCACATCGGCGTTCTCCACGATCTCCTCGGGCGTGCCTTCGGCCAGCACATGGCCGTCGCTGATGATGAACGCGTGGTCGCAGATGCCCAGCGTCTCGCGCACGTTATGGTCGGTGATGAGCACGCCTATGCCGCGCTCCTTGAGAAAGCCGATGATGCGCTGGATCTCGATCACGGCAATCGGGTCGATGCCGGCAAAAGGCTCGTCCAGCAGAATGAAGCGCGGCTGCGTGGCCAGGGCACGCGCGATTTCCACGCGACGGCGCTCGCCGCCGGACAGCGCCAGCGCGGGCGACTGGCGCAGATGGTCGACGCGCAGCTCCTGCAGCAGGCTGGTTAGACGCTGCTCAACCTCGTCGCGGCTCAAGGCCTTGTCCTGCTCGTCTTTTTGCAGCTCCAGCACGGCGCGCACATTGTCTTCCACGCTGAGCTTGCGGAAGATCGAGGCCTCCTGCGGCAGATAGGACAGGCCCAGGCGCGAGCGCTGGTGGATAGGCATATTGCCCACCGAATGGCCGTCGATGAAGATATCGCCGCCGTCGCTGCGCACCAGGCCCACGATCATGTAGAACGAGGTGGTCTTGCCGGCGCCGTTGGGGCCGAGCAGGCCCACGACCTCGCCTTTTTGCACGGACAGCGATACGTCCTTGACCACCTTGCGGCTGCCATAGGACTTGGCCAGATGCTTGGCTTCGAGACGGCTGTCGGATTCGCCGCTGCGGCTGTTGGGAAAACCGGAGGCGCTCATTTCTTCTCGTCGCCTTTGTCACCGCCCAGGGTCATGCTCTGGCGCAGCGGCGTGGCCGGAGTCGCCGGCTTGGGCTGGGCTCCGGGCGTGCCGTCCTTGGGCGCCATGATGGCGCGCACGCGACCGCCCTGGCCCACGGACGAGCTGGGCAGGCCGCCGCTGGTCTTCTGGCCGTCCACGGTGTAGATGTCGGTGATGTTGTTGTAGACGATGATGGAGCCCGTGACCTGGTCGCTGAGCTGGCCGCCGCGGTAGCGGCGCATCTCGCCGCGGCGGATGAATTTGACGATGTCGGCCTTGCCGTCGTAATCGATGGTCTCGCCTTCGCCTTCGATGAATTCCTCGGGCTGGCCGGGCAGGGTGTCACGCTTTTGGCGGAAGAAGGCGCGCTTGCCGGGCTCGGCCACGATCACGCCGTACTGATAGCCTTCGGCGTCCTGGCGCACATCCAGCTGGGTGCCGCGCAGCACGATGGTGCCCTTGGTCATCACCACATTGCCGGTGAACACGCTGGTCTGCTTGAGCTCATCGTGGCGCAGCGCATCGGCCTCGATGTTCATGGGTTTGGCGCTGTCGGCCTTTTCGGCGTGGGCCATGCCGGTCGCTGCCGCCAGAGCGCAGGCCAGCACAAGAGGAAAAAGTCGTTTTTTCATGGAAGGCACGTTTCTTGCATCCATTGTAGTCATTCCCTTTTTGACGCGGCCATGAAAATCACCCATAAAAAAAGGCTATGTCCCCGTTGAGTGTGGAAAAACGCCGATAGCCGCGAGGAGCATGGCTTGCGGGGTTGGCA